>JAAUSV010000051.1 GCA_012032525.1 Leptolyngbyaceae cyanobacterium SL_7_1 | reverse complement strand
AAAAGATCTGCGTGCCCTCAAGCGCAAACACGGCGATGCCCGCCGCACTCGCATCCAAACTGCTGCCCAGCGGGCAGCAGAATCGGCGGCACTGGCGGAGGCGATCGAGGAAGTGTCAGAAGAAGCGCTCGTGTTGGAGTTTACCCAGCGGGGCTATGTGCGGCGATCGACCCTAAAGGCGTTTCAGCGTCAGCAGGCAAAGCAGGAATCACTGCTCACAACGGAGCTGGCAGAGACGGAAGATGTGACATTGCAGATCGAATCCACCACAACCAAGCAGGATCTGTTGATGCTAACCCGCAGCGGCAAGGCATACACCGTTGCTGTTGGTGAGATTTCCAACACAACTCGCCAGTCTAAAGGCACGCCCTTGGTGACGTTGCTCCCCCCCACCGCCCAGGGTGATCCGGAGGCGATCGCTGCCCAATTCATCCTCGCACCTCCCCTGGAGAACCAGGAACTAGTACTGGTGACCCAACAGGGACGGATCAAACGTCTACCCCTGACGGAATTTGCCAACCTCACCGGACGCGGGTTGATGGCGATGAAGCTGAAGGAAGATGACGAGTTGCAATCCGCCATTCTCGTGCAATCCCAAACCCACCTGATCGTAGTTGCCTCCGGAGGACGGTTGCTGCGCTTTGCGATCGACGATGAGCAGCTTCCCATCCAAAGTCGCACCACTCAAGGATTGCAGGCGTTGCGGCTAAGTAAACAAGAACAAATGGCGGGTGGAATCGCTCTCAATGCCAGCGATGAATTTCTAGTATTGTCTGCCCAAGGCTTCGCTAAGCGCTTAAAAGCCAGCCAGCTTCGCATTGCCAATCGGGGCGAGTTGGGAGTGCAGGCAATGCAGTTTGCCACTAAAACCGACAAAGTGATTGGCATTGCTCCCGCTCCTAGGGATGCTGAATTAACCATTCTCACCAACACCGATCGCGTTGCCCGTGTACCGATCGATCAGATTGCCCTGATGGGTCGGGATGGGTCGGGCGATCGATTGGTGAAGCTAGGTCGGGGTGAAAAGCTGATGAGATGGGCGATCGTCGAAGTGCCTTTGGCGGAGAGCGATTAGGCTGATGGTGCCTTCTGGCAAATCGCTAAATTAAATAGTGATGACGAGGGGAGTGTGGGAAGCAAAAGGAACCCTGTCCACGAACGCCGCTCCCGCAAAGTCTTGAACATGGGAGTGACGATCGCATCTAATTGATTGATCACCGCCGTGCTGTATTGAATTGCATCTTCAAAATCTTTGAAGTTTGTCGTGAGTGCCATTGAGATGACAGCGCCATCGACAACAAGACGAATGCACTGCCAGTCAATCCTTCAATCAACCGATCGCCATTGAATGCATTGCGTTCCATTAAGAAGTTGATCAATGACAGAAGGATTGTTGATAGAAATCTTTCTAGTGGATGCCGTGCAGATTGAATTGGATTGCGATCGATTGTTATGTGCAGCCGTTGCAGAAGGAATGTGGGGCGATCGGGTTTGAATGTAGCGCGATCGGATGGGAATGTCGGGCTGGTCGATCGAATGGGGGTCGATGGCAGTAGCATTGTGGCTGGGAATGGTTGTGTTGCAATGCGATCGTATATTGAGTGGGGGCGATCGCTTTGGCTTTGCGGAAATCAGGGATTTGGCGGAAGATTAAACTATTCTTCTGTAATTTCAGTTAGACCCAGTGTCTAAGGCAACATAACCTCCTGCCCTTGTCATGAAGATCCTGATTCTCGCGGCTAATCCTCGCAAAGACCTCAACCTCGATCGCGAGATTCGAGATTTAACCAACGTGATCAAAGCCTCTCGCAATCGTGAAGAATTTGAGGTGGAAAATGCCTTAGCGGTGCGCGTAGGAGATTTGCAAGATCTGCTCTTTCGTCATCGACCGCAGATCGTGCATTTCTGCGGACATGGCAGCGGTCAGCGGGGCTTGGTATTTGAGGGCAACGATGGCGGAGAGCAGTGGGTGCGGGCGGATGCTCTGTCTGATTTGTTCAGACTGTTCTCCGATAATGTGGGATGCGTGTTGCTGAATGCGTGTTATTCAGAAGAGCAAGCCAACGCCATCGTGACCCACATTGATTATGTGATTGGCATGAATCAAGCCATTCAGGATGAGGCGGCGATCGCTTTCTCCAAAGGATTTCATCGAGCGCTGGGATACAAATGTTCGATCGAGGAGGCGTTTGAGTTTGGTAAAAATGCGATTCAGCTAGAGATTTCAGGTAGTTCTAAGATGCGCTCAGCAGCGACAGATGAGACGCGAGAAATTGAGGTGGTAGGTGCGATCGAGTCTACTCCAATCCCAGAACATCTCAAGCCAATTCTCAAGATCAGACCCACGTTAAGAACTTCAGGAGCTGCGATCGCAGCTCCTGTGCAACCGCTTTCTCAAGAAACTCGTGTGGCGATTCAAGTTGCGATCGACAAGTCTTTGGAGGCAGATACTAGAGCCAAGCAGTTTCGTGAAGAGGTCAGAGGCTATTTAGAGGATCGCAAATTAGAAGAGTACGAAAAAGTTCTGTTGGAGCAATCTAGACAAGAACTTGGGTTATCAGTCGAGGAAGCCAATCAGATTTTGGATGAGGAGCAAGCCCCAATCCGGGAAGCGCAACAGGCTTATTGCAATCGATTGAATGGACTGATTCAAAACGGATTTTATCCCTTGAATGAACGAATCAAAGCAGAGCTTAAAAGAATTCAGACCCAGCGAAACTTGACTGATGAGGAAGTTGCAGAAATCTCCCAACCTATTCTGGAACTAGCTGAAAAGGAGTACCAAGCGAAGCAGGCGCGGCAAGCACAGCAAGAATATGAGCAGAAGTTGCAGCGCTATGAGCAGGAATTTAGGAGGGCGATCGTCGCTCAATATCCTATTGCATTACCTACCCGTGAGACTTTGAAACAACTGCAACAGTCGTTGGGGCTGAGTGATGAGAACGTAACTCGCATTGAAGAACCGATCGTAGCCCCCCGAAAAGTTTTGGTTGAAGAGTTGGGCGGGGGTGTGACGCTGGAAATGGTGGCGATCGCAGGTGGAAGATTCACAATGGGATCGCCTGACAATGAATTAGAGCGATTCGACAGTGAAGGACCTCAGCATAGCGTTACAGTTCAACCCTTCTTTATGGGTAAGTTTGCAGTTACCCAGGCTCAGTGGAAAGCGGTTGCCTCTCTGCCAAAAGTCACTATTGATTTGAATCCTCACCCTGCTCGTTTCAGAGGCAACCGCCCAGTAGAGCGAGTCTCTTGGCATGAAGCGGTGGAGTTTTGCGATCGCTCTCTCAAAGAACTGGAAAGACCTATCGCTTACCCAGTGAAGCCGAGTGGGAATGTGCCTGTCGTGCGGGAACCAACACCCCATTTCATTTTGGCGAAACGATTACGACCGAGTTAGCAAATTACGATGGCAATTATATCTATGGAGCAGGTTTTAAAGGAGTTTACCGGAAGCAAACGACAGAGGTAGGTAGTTTTCCAGCCAATGGGTTTGGCTTATATGACATGCACGGCAATGTGCGGGAATGGTGTGCGGATCATTGGCATGAGAATTATCAAGGAGCACCGATCGATGGCAGTGCCTGGATAAGTAATGGAGATGCTAATTTCCGGCTGCTGCGCGGCGGCTCCTGGGACGACGATCCGGGGTACTGTCGTTCTGCCAATCGCGTCAGGTTCGCGCCAGACTATCAGGATTACTACCTGGGTTTTCGGGTTGTTTGTTCGTCTGCGAGGACTTTGTAGTCCTTTACCCTCTTGCTCTTTTGCCCTCTACCCTTTTTTCTCTCTCCTTTTCGCGCTCTGCGCGATCAAAATTTTTTGTTATTGCCCGATCGTGCAAGGTGTGTCGCGACGCAGCCTACACACTGTTATCTGAGCCGCCCCCTAAATTCCCCACAAGTGGGGGACTTTGAGCAAAGAATGGATTGAAAGTCTCCCACTTGTAGGGGGTTGGGGGCGAGCATCAAGCGATCGATACGGCTCAGACATCCTCTAAACTACAAAAAATGTATCTATGATGTTGGTGGTGAAACACTCAACTCCAGCAATTTACAGAGAAACCCACAATGTCTGACACCACACTAGACACAAGCCAACTCAAAGAACTGATCAAAACGGCAATTATTGAGCTTCTACAAGAACAAAAAGAAGTCCTAACAGATCTGATGATTGAGGCAATGGAAGATATTGCTCTGGTAAAAGCGATCGAAGAAGGCGAAAGCAGTGAAATTGTCTCACGATCAATCAATCCTGAATCTTAAAATAGAACTATAGAGAAGGCGATCATTATGCAAATCACCCTGGACTTACCTGACAACCTCGCCCAACTTGATCAAACCGTCATGATTCAAGAAATTGCGATCGCTCTTCTTCAACAAAACCACATTACCCTTGACCAAGCGGCTCAACTGATTAATATCCCTCATTCCGAGCTTCAACAACTCCTCAATAGCCGTAACCTTGTCGTCTCTCAGACCCCCACCCCCGATCCTGACGATGAGCCTGAGGAATTGATTCTAAACAGCATCCGCACCTCCCTTCAACAGATTCGTGAAGGTAGAATCCATCCTGTGTCCGAACTGTGGGATGGCATCGATGCCTGACAGTTCGCAATTTCAAATATTCTTCTCCGATGAGTTCAGAGATCGATTGCGAACTCTTGCTAAACGATATCGATCCATTCAGTCTGACCTTCAGCCTCTTCTTGAAAACCTTCAGTCCGGCACTCTAATCGGTGATTCAATCGTTGGAACTGGCTACACTGTCTTCAAAGTTCGACTTAGAAATAGCGATATTCAAAAAGGCAAAAGTGCGGGGTATCGTGTCATCTACCAAGTTAAAAATTCCGTCTACATTCTACTGGTAACTATCTATTCAAAATCTGACCAAGACACTATTACAGCAAGTAAGATTCGAGAAATTATCAATCAGTTTGAGACACCAAAAGCCTGAACGTTATTCCCATCGAACGGTAAAGCCATGCAAGCCAACCTTCAAGAGCAACTGTCTCCCGCCGATGCCGAAATCATCTTAGGACGCTTGTCCAAACGAATTCGTGCTGCTCTGATGGCTCGTGCGGCTGAGATTGACTACCCGATCGAAGCAGTAGTTGAGATGGCGCGCTCTTCGAGATACCCGCAAGGGGTCGCCAGTTTTCTCGACACAGAAGCACTAGGGTTTGCCGATTGCAAGCCAGGGCGCGGGCAATAAACAATTTCTAAAAGTCTTCTTGCATCGCCTCTTCCTGTGCTTGCAGAGCGGTGGCAATTTCATCGGGGTAAGCCTCTGCATACACCCACACATTCACCCAATCAACCGCGCCAGTTGGGGATAGGCATTCAACAACTCAGCATCCGTTGCCCCTTGGTTGCAGAGGCTCACAAATAGCCAAACCGGAAGGCGCGTGTTGGCGATGCAGGCATCTCCTCCCATCACTTCAGAGGTTTTAGTAATAATGCACTCCATGAATCGGTGATCTCACAGCAAATCAGCGTTTGATTACCAAATCTTTGCCATGCGTAATTCCAACCCTGGTAACTCTGGAGCGCCATTAACCGTTTCAGGATTGTCTAAACGTTCTGGTTCTCGATCGGGGCGATAAATATAAACTGTGCGAGTGTTGCGATCGATCAACCAGCCCAACAGTGCCCCATTGGTGATGTATTCCTGCATCTTGGTTTGCAAACTCGTCAATGTATCGCTAGAGGAGCGCAACTCAATGACAAAGTCTGGACAAATTGGGGCAAAGGAAGCTTTTTGCGCATCCGTCAACCCATTCCACCGTTCTAAGGTAATCCAAGCGGCATCGGGAGAGCGAGTCGCACCATTTGGTAAGGTAAAGCCTGCGCTGGAATCAAAGCCTACGCCTGTACCGTTTTGCTCCGTCCAAGTTCCAAGCTGAGTAGCAATATTGAAGTTACGGTTTCCAGTGTCCGAGAAGGCGGGCGGCATGATGATCACGTCTCCAATGGCGGTGCGTTCGATGCGTAGATCGCGGTTCGCTAAGCAAAATTCGTAGAATTGCTCGTCGGTCATGGGGCGATCGCCGGAAGGTTGACCATCAGGGGAGTGCTTTCAGTTTGAATCAGCAGCGTTGTCATCGTTGCCTCTGGGAATGGAACGGTGGAAAACCCAATGAATGGAGTGCTGGATTCGATCTTAGAAGAAGTTGGACGATGTGGCGACTATCCCCGATCAAGTGTGACGCTCAGCTCCCACACCACCCACCAACACTAACGGGTGAAACCGCTATAATTTGGGCAAATCTGATAATTTCCCCCACTCAGGTGCAATGATCAAACTACTCTCGGTCAATGTGGGATTGCCCCGCGAGGTCAGTTGGAAAGGAAAAACTGTCCTCACAGGGATTTTCAAAGAACCCGTGCAGGGGCGAGTAAAGCTGCGATCGCTCAACTTGGAGGGCGATGGGCAAGCGGATCTAACGGTGCATGGAGGAGTCGATAAGGCGGTGTATGCCTATCCGGTGGAACACTACGGCTTTTGGCAACAGGAGTTGCCCGATACCGACTTACCATGGGGGGTGTTTGGAGAAAACTTGACGATCGAAGGGGTATTGGAAGAAGAGGTGCGGATTGGCGATCGCTTTCGCATCGGTACAGCCGAGGTAATGGTGACGCAACCCCGCATGCCCTGTTACAAGCTGGGTATCAAGTTTGGACGAGAAGATATGGTCAAGCGATTCTTGGCAAGCCAGCGATCGGGCTTTTATTTCTCTGTGCTTCAGGAAGGTGAACTGGAGGCGGGAGATGGGTTGGAACGGATTAGCCAAGATGAAAGCCAAATTACTGTAACCGATATTGTCCGGCTGTATACGCGGGAGTCAAAGGATTTAGATTTGCTGCATCGAGCGACAGAGCATCAGGCATTGCCAGAGAGTTGGCGGGAGTATTTCAAACAACAGCTAGAGAAGCGATCGTAGGACAACCGCTGGAATTTGACTCAGGATTTGATTTGCGGCTGTAACACCGGGGTGAGATGCTCTGGAATCCCTGCCATCTGAATCGTATTGCACCCCAGCTTGTAGGCAAACTCCACCGATCGCCCTGCCAATAATGCATCATAAAACCCAATGGCAAACTCGATCGCCGCTCGATCGCCGATCGCCCGTCGCATCCCCACTACGTAGGGAATGTGGTGGGCGATCGCTTTGGCTTGGGTGGCGGAGTAGCAGGCATTGAGCACCACGCATTCTACTTGGTCGCTAAACAATTCAAACAATCCGGCGATCGCCTCACTCGATATCAGTTGGGGTCGCCCGATTTCGTCCTCCACCATCAAGCCTTCCGGGGCGATATCGCTGTCCTCCGCCGGACCGATATCGCGGGTGGTCGTGCCATCTGCCGATCGGGTATCAGCCGCGATCGCTGTGCCAACGCCATGCCCTGAGAAATGAACAATCTGGGGGTTGCAATCGAGCAGGGCGCGGCGGATGTCGATCGGTCGCACTGCCCAGCGTTGTTCTAGGATGTAGCGATCGCGGTGTTGGGCGCGATCGAGTCCCTGTTGGAGCGATCGAACTTCGTTGGCAAGTTGCAGGGGGGGAGTGCCTTTGGGGTTGGCGGCTAGGACTAGGATGGTTTTGGTGGATTGGGGGGTGCTAGTCACAGGACGGTGTTCCTATATTACTTCTCAGATAATTTCTAACTTGACTTATGGGCTGATTGTATTAGGAATTATCGTCGATCGCAGATTTGACAGTCGCATTTGGGATTTCAAGTGGCATTGAGGAGGTTGAAGAGTGATCGATCGTCCTCGCAGTATCATCGATGAGCCTCCAAGTGTCATCGATGAAGTTCAAAGTGGCATCAATGGAGTTCTAAGTGTCATCGACGAGGTTCCAAGTATCATCGATGGAGTTCCAAGTGTCATTGACGAGGTTCAAAGTGTCATCAATCGCCCTCAAAGTATCATCAATGGAGTTCAAAGAGTGATTGATGAGGTTCAAAGGGGCATCAATGGGGTTCAAACGTTGAGTACAACGCATTCTATAGCAATCCTGTCTAAATCATGAAATCCTGCCGCCCCAGATCCCCGGCTTCTCCAAGAAGCCGGGGATCTTTGTTTCACAGTTGATTTAGGATTGCTATATTTGATCGCCAAACAATTCAAATAACCCGGCGATCGCCTTACTCGATACCAGTTCCCTATCCTTTACCGACCTTTACCGGGTTGCCCCACCCCTCCTGATGATTTCTTCAACCTGGTCTCGCTCCGGTTGTACTTCGGGTAAACCAAATTCAATGGCGCGATCGAGGTCTGAGAGCGCATCGGAATAACGCTCAAGCCCACGATAGACTAACCCACGATTGTAATAGGCAAACGGATCTTGAGGAGCGATAGTAATGGCTTGATCGTAGTCAGCGATCGCCGCCTCGTAGTTCCCTTGGGCAGAGTGAGCATTAGCACGACTAGAATAGGCGAACGGATGTTGAGGATCGATTGTGATGGCTTGATTGTAATCGGCAATCGCCGCCTCGTAGCTCCCTTGGGCGGAGTGAGCATCGCCACGAGTGCCATAGGCAAACGCATCTTGAGGATTGATGGCGATGGCTTGAGTGAAGTCAGCGATCGCTTCTTCATAGCGCCCTTGGAAGGTGTAAGCACCGCCGCGAGCAATATACAGGCTTCCATCAGAGGGTTTCTGTTCGATGGCACGGGTATAACTGGCAATTGCCAGATCAAAATCGCCGATCGCCAGCTCTCCAAGTCCTTGGTTGAAATAAACAATGGCGCGAGTAATGTAGGCTTGGGAAAAATCAGGTCGAATGGTTAGGGCTTGATTCAGAGGTTCTAACGCTGCCGAGTATTCCCCTAAAACCAATGATGCAAAGCCTTGATAATACAAAGCATCGGCATCGTTAGAATCGCGTTGAAGCAACAGCCTACTTGCCTCAGCGATGATTTCCGCATCTTCAGTATCTAGAAACATGTTAGTAGAGGATGAGGAATTGACCGTAAACGTTTGTTGCTCCTGAGAGGCTCTACGCATCACGATCCCCTGAGATTCCCTTAAATTGATTGGTCGAGCAGAATTGCCACTCAAGCTTACCTCATCGCCTGATCTAGAATTTCCCTCAAATTGGCGATCGCATCGGTCGGCTCGATTTGCAAACGCTCCATCGTTTGCAGTGCTTCTACATAGGACTGCACCGCTTCTATTGGTTGTCCAGAACGGGCAAGCGCATTTCCCTGACCAATCCAAGCGGCATGATAGTCAGGGTTCAACTTAATGACTTGCTCATAGGCTTGCAGCACCTCCTGCCAATTAGGATTGGCAAGTTCAGCTAGAGCATTGCCCCGTCCAAAATAAGCGGTAAAGTTTTTTGGTTCTAGGGCGATCGCTCGATCGAAATCATCCAGCGCACGATTAGCGTCTTTAGTCTGCAAATAAAACTCTCCCCGGACAATCCACATCGCAGCATTTTCAGCGTTATTCTCTAAAAGCCGCGAGAGCTGAGCAATAGCTTCGTCTCGATTCTCTTGAGCAAAGGCGGAGACAGCGGCAGTAATGCCAAACACGTCCTGTAAATTACGACGTTGCTGATTAGAGCTGTTGCGCAACTCCTCAGCTTGAGCTTTCAATTCATCCGCCTGAGTTTGTAACTCATCAGCGGTTGCTTGTACTTGTTCTCGCTCTAGCTCTGCATCTCTCAGCTCCTGCTGAGCTTCACCCAGTTCGCCACGGGTCTGGGAAAATTGCTGTTGAGCCGTTGCCACTTGTTGTTGGGCAATTTGCTGAGCGGCTTTGGCTTGCACCACTTCTTGAGTAATCTGCTGATTTTGTTGCTCTAGAGTTTCTTTGTTGTCCTCTAGAGCGTCATTTTCTTCTGCTAATTCACCATTTTGTATTTTAGTTTCTCTCAAGTTTGCTGATGCTTGTTCTGCTCTCTGCTCGGCTATCGTTGCTTTTTTGCTTGCGACATCGGCAACGGCTTGTTGCCTCGAGGCATTCTGACTTGCTGCCTCGGCACTCTGCCTTGCTGCAAATGTGACTGCGCCCAACAAACCAATTAGCGCCAACCCCAACCCAATCACCCAGCGAATAAACCGTTTTACTCGGCTCAACTCCCGCCGCGCCACATCCAGGTCTTGGTTAATTCGATCGAGCGCCAAGTTCCGCTCTGCCAACTCGTGATTGGCTTGATCAAGAGTTGTTCTAATCTGATCCAGTTCCCGTCGCAGCCCTAGCTTTTGGCTCTCCACCAGATAGGCATAGTCTTGTTTGCTGAGACTGCGCGACTCTGCCCATTCCAACGCCGTTTCCAGGTGCGCTCCTTGCAACAGCAGCTCATCAGACTGGCGATCGCTCCCCAACCAGGCTTGAATTCGATCGGCATAGGGGACGAATACTGGCAAAGGCATTTTCCACCCATTGCCCATTAAACACCGTTTGATAGATCGGGTTGTAAACCTGCAAACGGTTTTGCTGTTTGACCACCAAGCCCGTCAATCGCAGCGTCACTTGTTCGGCGCTGTCATCGGCAGCGATCGATCCCTCCTGCAAAATTTGTTGGTAGAGTCCTAGCAGTTGCCCCGTTTGCTGTTCGTCGGTGTGCAGCAGGCGATCGCGGATGGTTTTCAAATGCTCCGGCGTGTCCTGCGCCTCCCAGTTAGCAATTACCTTGGTGCGGATCAGTTGCTCGACCCATGCCGCCTCCTGCCCCACTGCCGCAACGGATTCTGCATTCATCACCAGCCGACAGACTTTTTGGGTGAGAAACGGCTGTCCCCCCGTCCAGTGCAAAATTGCTCGTATCATTGCCTGGGGATTGGGGATCTTGGTTGCCAATCCTGCCGCTAGGGGCTGCGATTCTTCTAAGCGAAAACCGGTTAGCTCGATCGGGCGACCAATATTAAATGGCGTGCGTTGCCGATCGTGAATCAAGTCTGCCGGAGTTGTCACCCCCAGTAGGGTAAACGTCAACCGATTGTACTCTGGGTTTTCGGCACGATGGTTGTAGCAATCGCGAATCAACGCAAAAAAGTCATCCCGAAACGACAAGCTCAAAATACTGTCGATCTCGTCGATAAAAATCACGATCGGCTGGGAAATCGCAGGCAACAACACCTGATCAATAAACTTGGTCAACCGACGCACATTCGAGAGCGACTGGTGTTCCTCCCACCAGGCATATAGATCAAACGTCTCATAGAGATCTAAGCTGCTGACGATGCTATCGATCACACTGCTATACCATTCTTCTGGCGTGATCTCGGATGCGCCAATCTGGGTGAGGTCGATCGCCGCACAAACGACTCCCTCTGCCTGCAACCGCCGGATCGTCTGCACCTTCAAACTCGACTTGCCCATCTGCCGAGAATTCAGCACGTAGCAAAATTCGCCCGCTTTCAGGGCGCGATAAAGCTGGTCATCTGCCTGTCGGCGCACATAGGAGGGGGCATCGGCGGGCAGACTACCGCCCACTTGGTAGTCATGGTTGTAGTCATGGTTGTTGCTAAAGGCGTTTGCTCCAATGCTCATGTCCCCACCCTCAACCGTTCTTTGAAGTACTGGCGATAGAGATTGCAGAGGGGCATGACGTTATTGTCTTGAAACCGCACTAACCCCATGCTGGCAAGCTTAAACGCATCTGCCGTTGCCACGGCGACGGGCTGATCCGCTGCCACCACTTGTTTAATCGCCAAGACCAATCGGTCATCGCCCTGCAAATTCAACAGATGACGCCGTAAATGTTCGCCATACAAGCCGCCTTCGGTGGGGGCAACGTGCAGGAGCTGATCGAGGGAGATTTCGCCCCGCGCAATCTGATACAGCGCCACCCGCACCAGGTAGGGATGCCCCGCCACCATTGCCATTAACCGCTCCACCTCCGCCATCGACCACTTCAGCCCGTGGCGCTCCACCAGATCCACCACCTGCGCCTGGGTGAGCGGCGGCAACTCGATCGGCACCCCCACATTAAACGCGACTGGTTGATATTTAGCGGAATGTAGACTTCTTTGGAATGAACAATGACCAGTCGCAGGTTCTTCCAAATCGGCTTGATCTTGGCGTTTTCGTGCCAAGCTCTCAACATGCTAAAGAAATCGGTGGCGATCGTCGGATACTGAAACACCGCATCCACCTCATCTAGACACAGCATCAGCGGTGAGCTAGCCCCTGTGAGCAAATAGCGCTGGAAATAGTTCGTACATTTGTTTTTACTGCCCAGCGTTCCTTGCCAGTATTCGCCTACTTTGTCTTCTCGATTTAGCTCCCAGGTGATGCTATTGCAGAACCACTGCAAAAACTGATCAAGCTCACTAAAAATCTCCTGTTCTGCCAATTGAAAATTCAGCGAAGCCACCTCGTAGCCCTGCTGAGCGGCGTAGTCCAAAATCCTCAACATCAACGACGACTTCCCCATCTGCCGAGGCGCTTTGATCCGAATCAATGCCCCCGGTTTGACGATCGTTTCATAGCACTTGGTTTCGATCGGTGGACGGGTGACGTAGAGGGCTGAATCGAGCGGGACTTGTCCTTCGGGTTCATCGAGATTGACTAGGAGAGGCGCGATCGCAGCGGGGGATTTAGGACTAGGAGTCGTCGATCGCTGCTTCAACACGGGCATCAACTCTGCTGAAATCCCTGCCATGCGGATGCTGCTACAGGCATATTTGTAGGCAAACTCAATCGATCGCCCGGCTCCCAAAGCGTCGTAGAACCCCACGGCAAACGCCCGTGCCGCCTCACTTCCCACCGCTTGGCTTGTGCCGATTACGTAGGGAATATGTTGGGCGATCGCCGCCGCCTGCTCTTCTGCGTAGCAGGCATTCAGCAAAACGCACTCCACTTGGTCGGCAAACAGCTCAAATAAGCCAGCGATCGCCTGTGCATCTACGGGCTGGCTGTGCCCCAGCTCATCGCTAAAGGCTAAGCCCCCACCCACCCCATGTCCCGAAAAATGCACAATCTGGGGAGACGATTCCATAATGGCAAGATTCACGTCTCTGGGCAGCGCTGCCCATTTTGTCTCTAGGTGAAACTGCTCCCGTTGCTTTGCCCGCGTCAACCCCTCGTCAATCTCCCGCACCTCCTCATCTAGTCGTCGATGGGTCGAATCCTTCGGATTCGCCGCAAGAATCAGAATCGTTCTAAAAGAATTGGAGGTCATTGGGGGGGCGGGGGCTGGGTGTAGGGACTAAACGGGTTTCAGTATTTCTATGAATTCTTATCACCCTTTTCTGCAAATCGCCTCAAATCGACAGGGCATCTTTACAATTTCCCCTACACGACCCAGGGGTTGGCACTCCCACCCCTTACCAGTGATGATTACGGCTCTTCACTAAACTCCTGTTGCAAAAACGGCACCAGTTCCCGATTCAGCCGTCCCGCTCTGACAAATTCCGCATAGGTGTCTGCCTCGATCGCCAACAATTCCGATTTAAATTGCTCCGCTGCGAAGGTTCGTAAATCCGGGTGCTCATCCTGCAACTGATCGATTTCTGCTTCCAGCCGATCGATCTCCCCCTTCACCAGTGCCTCCTGATAGCGGTAAAACTCAGGCTCCACCGCTGGGCGCTGCATTTGCGTCATTTGCTGAAGGACACGCTTGAGGGCAGAGAGCCGGGCGATCGCCTCAGAAAACTGTTGGCGCAAGGGCTGATCCCCCAACAACCCCAGCCGTGCCAGCAAGGGTTTGATCGTCAACCCCTGCACCAGCAAGGTAAACAACACCACCCCAAACACCGTGGCAATAATTTCCTCGCGATCGGGCACGACTGCTGGCACACTCAGCGCCAGGGCGATCGACACCGACCCCCGCAGCCCGCCCCACCACAACACCGTCTGTTCCTTTAGGGGAACGTCGGATTCAGTCAAGCGATTGCTGAGGATGCTAAGAACATAGATTGCGACTAGCCGTGTCACCAACATTGCCGCCAGCGTCACCGCGATCGTAGGCAGATTGTCCCCCAAGATCATGAATCGGATTTGATCGCCAATCAGCAAAACACGATCGAGTTGACAAAAAAGGCGAGGAATTCCCAAAATTCGCTGACGATCAGTCGGGTGCGGGGGTTCATGCCAATGCGGGAGCCAAAATTCCCCAGGATCAACCCCATGGTCACCACGCCGATCACCCCAGAGCCGCCCAAATCCTCCGTCACCAGGTAAGTGCCATAGGCAGACACCAACGTCAACGACTGTTCCACCAACGGCAGATCAAACCGTTGCGTCAAATAGGAAATACCAAATCCGATCAACCCCCCCACGGCAATGCCAATCCCCACAACTTGAACAAACTCCAGCACCGCCGCCTGCACCCTCAAGTCTGCATTTCCCAATGGCAACGCCACCAGAAAACTAAAGGCAACCACCGCCATGCCGTCATTAAACAGACTTTCCCCCTCCATCAAGATGCTAAGGCGACTGCCCACCCCCAGTTCTCGAAATAGCGCAATCACCGATACGGGGTCGGTGGCAGAGAGACTGGCTCCAATTAGCAATGCCGTGGTCAGCGATACCCCCGCCAGTTGGTTTAGCCCTACGGCAATGCCAGCGATCGCAATCCCCACCCCAAACACCGCATAGAGGCAGATCGGCACCAGTTCCCGCTTCAATTCCTGCCACTTCAGATTCCACGCCGCCTCAAACAACAGCGCGGCAGAAAGATCGAGAGGATCAGCTCCGGTGATAGATCAACCAGACGCACATCCACAAACGCCAACCCCAACCCGACAATCACCAACAGCAGGGTGTAGGGAATCTGGCGGAACCAACTAAATATCCGGGGCAATGTTGCCACACTCAAGGAAACCGACAGCACCAGCAAAAACTGCTTGAGATTGGTCTCGATCGCCATTTCGCTCAAGCTTGCATCCATTGTCATAACGTTTGGAGAAATCAGACCTTCCCTATCTTCAACCCATTTCTAGACGATTGCTACAATCGCCAGTAAGATGCTGGGCAATGGCTAGAATCCCACCATCCTATTGGAGGAGTGTCTGTGTTGAAGAACCTACGCGATCGCTTCCAAGGGTTGAAAAGTCAGAGAAAAACCTGATTCAAGTCCAGCAACTGCAAACCGAATTGCTGGATGAATCTACCCCAGACACGTCCTATCTGGTACTGATTATTAGCTCCTGTGCGATCGCCACCTTTGGCTTATTGGCAAACAGCACGGCTGTGATCATTGGAGCGATGATCATTGCCCCATTGATGTTGCCCATTCGGGGATTGGCATTTGGAGCGTTGACAGGGAATGTGCGGCTATTCCGTCGGGGGTTGCTGGCGGTTGCCATCGGTACGTTGCTGGCGGTGTTGCTGGCGTGTTGTTTGGGTTGGCTCGTCAATATTGCTGGGTTTGGCAGCGAGGTCTGGGCGCGATCGGAGCCAACCCTGTTGGACTTGGGAATTGCGATCGCCGCAGGGGGCATCAGCGGCTATGCCAAAATTCAGCCGAAAATCTCCGGTAGTTTGGCAGGAACGGCGATCGCCGTTGCCCTGATGCCACCCATTTGTGTGGTGGGCTTGGGGTTGTCTCAAGTCAACGGCTCCCTGAGTCGAGGTGCAGCCCTGCTCTACCTAACCAACCTGCTGGGCATCACCCTCTCCTGCATGTTGATTTTCCTATTAGCGGGCTATGCCTCCCTCCACCATGCCCGCAAACCCCTGGCTTGGGCACTGGCACTTACCGCGATTTTGGTGGTGCCGCTGGGCATCAGCTTTGCCAAGCTAGTCAGACAGGCGCAGCTAGAAACCAGCCTGCGCCAAGCCCTATTAAACCGCACTGTTACTTTTCAACGATTGGAGCTACTGAGCAGCAGCACCAATTGGTTGACCAATCCCCCAGAAGTGCGGCTGAATGTACGCGCCAGAGAACCAATCACCCCGCGACAGGTTGCCCTATTGGAAGAGTTTCTACAGCGCGAAATGCAGCAGCCGTTCACGTTGATATTTGTTGTTGGACAAGTGGAAGAGATCAGGCGAGAAGAGGGGAGCAATCCGTAGAAGTAAGTGAACTTGAGTAGTTGAACTCGACCCTTCGAGCTTGGAAGAACCAATCACCAGCACAGGCTCACTTGGCGGCATCTTGCTCCAATGGCGACTCTTGCAGATAAAACTCCGGACTGATAGAAGACTTTGCAATTTTCAAAAATCGCCGAATCCGTCGAGTCATCCCATCAACCACAGAGAGTGGAAAACTCTGCAACGTCGAACTGCCGCCCGTCATGGCGATCATCAACCTGCCCACAGTAGTCTGACTGTCCATCCATTCCGCCTCGTCGCCAACAGCTTGCCGATAGGGCAGGGCAACCGGAAGATAGGGAGAAAGTTCAAGCGCCAAATAGTCGTAGTACTCGCGTAGAGCCTTCAAAAAAGGCTGTCGGGCATTCCAGATCGCGGGCGGGCGGGGGGGTTTAGTCCAAGGTTTGCGCCCCATCGCATGTACCAGAGGCGGCAACCCCTTGAAAAGACCCCTTAATCGCTCAGCAGGAGTAAACCCCGATGGACCAAAACATTGAGCGATATCCACTCCCCGCTGCAATAGCACAATTGGAATATCGGTAAACTCAGCCGCCCCCATCAAAGCCGTCAACACATCTTGATCGCCCACCATGTGCAGGGGACGTTCGTACCACGGCAACGTCTGCACATGGATATAGACCGCATGATTTAGCATTGTTTGCCAAGCCTTCAGCAGGTGGATGTGGCGATCGGTCACACGCACAATACCCGTATTGATCACAAAAGGAATTGGTCGTTTGGGAGTTAGTCCCCAAGCCAATGTTCGCAGCTTTCCATCCTGCGGATGTCCCCAATACATTTCCTGCCAATACGCCTCTTGCGTCGCCACCACAGTATCAGCGCCATGGCTCAGCAGCGGCGACAACCCATCCCCGTTGGCAATGATGTCCGAATCTACCCAAATAATCTCCGAGTAGCCAGCCTCTAGGAGCCGTAAAAGCACAGCCGGTTTGACATTCCATCCCAGGTTTTTTAGCTCAGGATAGGACACAAGGCTCACCCTTGCACCAAGCCTCCCGACCCAATCACAAAATGCAGCAGGCGGAGCAGGGCAACTGATGACAATCGGCAATCTAGGACAATGCTTTAACAGGCTCAACACAGCCAGCTTTGCACCAACCAAATGGGTTGAACGATCTTCATGAATGCAAATAACAGGAGCTTGGGTGACGGAGCCGTTCATACAGTTTTCCTGGGTTCTACATGAAGGACGGGCAATCTCGATGGACTGCGCCTTGTCCGATAGGAAACAATACAATCCTCGTAGATTCCCAGCTATTATGTCACATCTACCCAAACATCAATAAAAACGCCGCCGAGCCATAGCAGCCAAGCGGTTCGATAGGATTTTGGCGTATCAATCAGCCCATTTATGCCCAGTCCGCGCCCTCCAAAGAGCAGGCAACCCTTTTCAACTATCCTGTCCAACGGGCTTTGCTTGAATTAGATAGCCACAGCGATGTTCCCCATTCACCAGCCAGTGCGTCCGCTCAACGGTGCAACCTTGGAGGGCGATCGCAAACATTTCTAGCTCATGCCCACAAACACTAGGAAACGATTCGGCAATGTGGGAAATGGCGCAGTTGTATTCGGTGATGATGAAGCGATCGCCCTGATTGTTTCCTGAGTCTTCCTCTGGGTTATACCATTCCGCCATATAACCCTCTGCCCGTCGCAGCCCAACTAGGTTGGCGACCCGTTCTGTCAGGGAACCTGTGCCTACCCGTTGGCGATATTCTAATGCTTTACGCTCCCACTGTTTGCGCAGGATCTTGCTCACCTGATCTTTGCCGACGGTTTCCGCCAGGGTGTCGAGTAGGGAGAGGGCAAATTCGTCGTAGCGATCGGGCAGGCGATCGCGCCCCTTTTGGCTGAGTTGGTAGACATGACTGGGACGCCCCATGCCCCCGTGGGAGACTTGATGGTCGATCAACCCCTCGTCTTCTAGATCTTTTAAGTGACGACGAATTGCTTGCAGGCTGATATTAAACTGGTTGGCTAGATCGTGGGCGCTAGCAGAATCTCGCTTTACCAGGTATTGCAAGATGTCCTGCTTGGTGGAAGGGTGCTGCGTGGTTGTCATCGTCTTCCCCAAAAAGTTCCCCAGGTGAGGGATAGAAAAAATTAGATTGGCAAATAAACCAAAAGAAGTCAGGTAAAATCCTATTTAACAACTTTTTTGTTGCTAAAGTAGCGTAAAATAGACTTAAGCAACAATCAAGTTGTTTTAATTATACGAAGTATTGGACAGTCCTGTCTCGTTTTGCCCATGAATACCCAAGATAAAACCACCCAAGCGACGGATAAGAGTTTAGAAGCGATGCGCCACTTCTCTGAGCAATATGCCAAGAGAACGGATACCTACTTTTGTGTCGATCTCGGAGTAACGGCGGTCGTGATCGAAGGCTTGGCAAAACATAAGGACGAGTTGGGTGCACCCTTGTGCCCCTGTCGCCACTATGAGGACAAGCAAGCCGAAGCCGCCGCTGCCTACTGGAATTGCCCCTGTGTGCCGATGCGCGAACGCAAGGAATGCCACTGCATGTTGTTCCTCACCCCCGACAACGACTTTGCTGGCGACAAGCAAGAGATCGCCTTTGAAGAGATTCGCGCTACCACCAATCAATACTGATTTTTTGTTTGAGTAGTAACCCCCAGTGATTGCAACCCCTCTGAGAGAGCACCCGATCGATGACAGCAACGGTTAAATCTTTTGTCAACCAACCCTACAAGTACGGCTTCGTCACCAACATCGAGTCGGAAACGATTCCGGCTGGCTTAAGCGAAGACGTGGTTCGGTTAATCTCTGCCAAGAAAAACGAACCGGAGTTTATGCTAAACTTCCGCCTTCGCGCCTATCGTCAGTGGCTGAAGATGGCAGAACCCAACTGGGCAGAGGTGGGTTATCCGGCGATCGACTATCAAAAAATTGTCTACTACTCCGCGCCCAAACAGCAGGAGAAGCTCAATAGCTTAGAGGAAGTCGATCCCACTCTCCTAGAGACGTTTGAGAAGCTGGGCATTCCGCTCTCCGAGCAGAAGCGCCTGTCGAATGTGGCAGTCGATGCCATTTTTGATAGTGTCTCGGTGGCAACCACTTTTAAAGAGAAGCTAGCCGAGCAAGGCGTGATCTTCTGTTCGATCTCGGAGGCGTTGCAGAAGTATCCCGATTTGGTGGAGCGCTATTTGGGCAGTGTGGTGCCGATCG
>JAAUSV010000050.1 GCA_012032525.1 Leptolyngbyaceae cyanobacterium SL_7_1 | reverse complement strand
GACGAGTCATTATCAAGTCAATCGTGCAACGGGTTCTAGCCTAAAATCTTCTTCAGTTAAATTAAGCAGTTTTTAGATTCTCTTTATAAATTAGCTCTTAGATGGGTCAGTTTCCTTATAGGTTTGGAACCCGCCACATTCCAGTCATGAAATAGTCAGAACTGATTTGAATGACATCTGTTTTGCGGAACCCATGCCGTTCATAAAATGAGTGATTGCGAACATTCGATGACACCAAGTAGGAACCCAGACCGTGAGCATCGGCAGCATTCAGGGCTGGCTGCAATAAATCTCCACCCAACCCTTGTCCTCTCGCTTCAGGGAGAAGCGCAATCCATAGCACTTCACAACGCAGATCGCTCGGTTCATAAGCACCCACTTGATTCGCTAAGTGCTCACAACGCAGTCCAGATTCTATGCCACCAAAGTGCGTGCTGATGGCGACGACTTGATTGATGACAGCCTCAAATTCATCGTCAAAGACGCATACCTCAGCGGGATACCAGATGCAGACTCCTTGATTTGCTGGAGCAAGGAGAACCTTGCCCCGTTTGATGCCATCTGCCACAAAGGGTTGAAAGAACGCCATCAATGTTTGTAAGCGAATTGAATCGTCTGGAAAGATAAACTCAAACATCGGATCATCCACAAAGGCTCTGGCAAGAATGGCTGCAACAGATTGAATTTTCTCGACAAAGGCTCTCGATCGGTCGTCTTCAAACGTCAGATTGAGTGGTGTGACACCGTAATTCTGAGTTAAATTGACATCAACTTGTGTGTTAAGCATTGGTTTTATGGCTCCAAAATGCGGTGGATTGGAGTTGGGAGGGTTCAGTCACGGGTTTTGCTGTAACCGCCGTGGCAAACTGACTGAGATTAAAGACAGGCGAATCCTGGCGAACACGGGGATACCGTGCTGCGAATGCACAAAGTTTGCACATAGCTATTTGCGAATGATGTAATAGTCGTTCTGAAAATCGTGGGACAACTGCTTAATTTCAACCTGCTGAAACCCAGCATTTGCCAGCAGTTCCAAAGCTCTTTCCTTGCCCCACATGGCTCCTAATCCCATGCCGCCATACGCCAGCGAAACCGTCATGCAGTGCATACAGGAAACGGTGTATAGCAACGAGCCGATCGGATGATCGAGGTTGCCGCCCACGTCCGTTGTGGCGTGAATGTCCTGCATCAGGTAAACCCCATCAGGACGCAGGGCATTGTGAATGTTTCGCAGCACCACATCCGGTTTTGCCTGATCGTGAACTGCATCAAAGGTGGTAATGAAGTCATAGCGATCGCCCTCCTCGATCGTGGCGGCATCCTTCACCTGAAATTGAATATTGCTGAGCTTTCGCAGTTGAGCATCGGCATTCGCATTGGCAACGGCTTCTCCAGAAAAGTCATAGCCTGTAAAGCGGCTGTTAGGAAAGGCTTCTGCCATTTTGTTCAACGCCCGTCCGCTGCCACAGCCGACATCTAAAACGTCAATCCCCTGCTGTAATGCTTCGGTGAGTCCGGGAATCAGGGGTAATACGTGATCGAACAACGCAGAGACAACGCTCTGACCGCTATCTTCCGCCATCACCGCATGAAAGCGTTTGTATTCAGAGTAGGGAACACCACCGCCCTTGTAGAAACAATCGACAATTTGTTCTTCCACCGCTCCCAACAGCGGAATATATTGGGCAAAGACGGCGATATTGTCTGAAGCCACTGCTCTGGTGAGCAGGGCGGCGTGTTCTGGTGGCAGGGTGTAGGTTTGGGCGATCGGGTCATACTCCACCACCCGACCTGTCACCATTGCCCCCAACCATTCCCGCACATAGCGTTCGTTCAGTCCAGCCGCATCGGCGATCTGCTGGCTGGTAGAGGGCGGCAGTTCTGCCAGTGTGTCAAATAGTTCCGTGCGATGCCCGATCGAGGTCATCAAGGCAAGTGCGCCGCTGTTGAGAATGGTTAACATGCGATCGGCAAATGCTTCGGTTTTAGCTGGATCGAGGGTTTGTGTAGTCATGGTTGGCTCCTTCACGAACTTGATTTGGATGTTTTGCATCTGAAATCAAGTTAGCAATCCGATCGCTCCCAAACTGCTCCGAAAGCGCTCTCAAACCGCTGCTAAATCGCTCTCTCCCTGAAACATAAACCCAAAGCGGGTTTTAAGGACAAAAAACTTGAGCTGACCAGACGCGATCGCAGGGAAAACCAAACTTGCGATGGGCGTGGCGAATCACCTCGGCATCGGGTGCATTCAGTTCGCAAAGCACACGGGTTCGATCAAGCGACACATAGGAGCGAATCCATTCAACGCCGTACTCTGCATAGCAGGGAAGTAAATGCTGTCGCTCTTTATGACATTGCTCATCGGTCAGCTCCGTCGGATAAGTGCTTTCCTGGATCTTGAGGGTGGATTCATTCCAGGTGGGTGGAGTCCCTTCTGGCTCAACGACATGCCCTGTCCAAGCTCGACTAGAAGCAAGCCCGCCTCTGCGATAGGCATCTCGGATTGATTCTGCATCAGGGCATCGTATACACAAATCATCCGATGGCGATCGCCAGATAACAGCGAATAATGCCACGTCCCGTTGCGGGCTTGGACACAGGGCGCGATCGATTGAGTCGCCGCATCTAATACTTCGTCGGTTAAAGGGTGTTCAGTAACGGTTTCAACAATTACTAGCGACATCATCGTTCTCCTTTGAGGATTGCGAATTCAATAACTGCATTTTGGGCACGAAAACAGAGAGCATGGCGATCGATTTGCTCCAGTAGAGCGGCAAACTGTGCGGCTCGTTCTGGTTGCCCCAATGCTAAAGCTGCCTGCGCTAACACTGCCCAAGCTATAGCGATTTCATTAGACTGCTGCATAATCTGAGCAGCTTGTAGCGCAGTTTCAGCGCGAGTGAAGGCTAACTCCCAGCGTGTTTGTTTCAAATCAACCTCAGCCGCGCTAATCAGTACGTAGGACAGCATTCGCTTGGCATCCACCTGTTGCAGTCGAGCAACTGCCTGTTGTAAGTAGGATTCGGCTTTAGGATGGTGAAGCTTGTAGTTAATCAAAGCCTCCAGTGCGGCTGCAATGGCTCCTTCGCTGCCCTCCCCTTGAATCTGAGCCGAGACACCTGCCATTTGCTGGCAAAACGTTAAGGCATCCGCCAAATTATCCGCTTCTATCTCCAGCATGACGAGATAGCTGAGGTAATAGAACTCACGCCAGTGGTCTTGCTCGGCTGAGGAGAGTTGCCAGCCTTGCCTAAATCGCGATCGCGCTTCGTCATACCGACCCCGATAAAGATGCACGGCTCCCAGTCCGCTATGAATATCACATAGCTCTAAGCCAACTCTGGCGGCTAGCGATTGGGCTTCTAGCAGCAGTGCTTCTGCCCGAACAATGTCGTGCCCCAGTTCAGCCAGACAAGAACCACTATAGGCTAGCAAACGGGCGGCGGTAGCAGGGCTGGCGGACTGACTGATTTCAACTGCCCGCAGTGAGTATTCTCGTGTGTTGATGAAGTTGCCCTGAGTGTAATACACGACCCCGACTGCTTCTAACCCGATCGCCTCTTCCTCTTTTAATCCCAATTGTCTGGCTTCATCCATCAACTGATTTACCCCGGCTTCTAGCTGGGTAGCCCGATCGCCCGTCACCCCCGCCAGCGCCACAACTCGGAGTAACTGCAACTGCCGCCGAATGCGAGTTCGCTGATCCAAGGGTTGACAGTGTTGAATTCCTTGAGTCGCCAATTTAGTAGCTTCTGCATAGGCAAACAGTTTCATGCAGCGTTCGGCGGCGGCGATCGCAGTGGAGGTTGCCAACTCGTAGTCGCCCCCAACGCTGCCATGATGCGCCACATCGCTCACCAATGCACGGTCAGTGGTGAGCTGTTGATTTAACGTGTGGGCAATTTGCAAATGCACTAACTGACGACGCGGTTCTGATAACTGTCGATAGACCGTTTGACGGATAATATCGTGAACAAAGTCGTATCCCGGTTCATGATTTGCGCAAATACTGGGGCGAATAATCGTCTGTTTTTCAAGCTGCTCGATCGCCGTTAGCAGGTGTGGCAGGGCATAGCTTGCAACCTGTGCCACGGTTGTCGGTTTAAAGCTCCGTCCCAACGCCGCTGCCCAGGGCAGGAGTTCCCGTGCGGATGGATCTAGACGGTGCAAGCGATCGCGAATCAGTGCTTCTAAATTGTCTCCATGAGCCGCTCGATCCTGAGACAAAGCACGCGCAATTTCCAGGGCAAACAGGGGATTACCCCCACTGTCGCTAAAGACTTGATCGACCAATTCTAGAGATAAATCTGACGAATTCATCGCTTGAGTACTGCGGATTAAGTCTGCGGTTTGTCCACGATCGAAGGGCTGTAACTCCAAAATTCGTAGCCGTTGCTCCCGCCTGAGTGCCTGCAACATCCGCTCGATCGCCGCATTTTCCTTCAACTCACCAATCCGTGCCGTGCAAGCAAACTGGATGGGTAAATGGCTTAACAAGCGCACCGCATAATGTAATAACGCCGATGACGCTTCATCAATCCACTGAATATCATCCAGCACCACGACGAATGGTGCATGACTTGCCTGGGCAGCCAATAGGTGCACCACCGCATCAAATAAATGGCTGCGGTCTGGCAGATCCTGACCCAATGCACCCAGTTCTGGAAGCAACACGCCTAATTCTGGTGGAATTGGAGCCGCTCGCCCTTGCCCAACACCAAACGATCGCAACGCATCTGTCCAAATGCCATAGGGGCGCACCATCTCTGCCGCAAACCCGCGTCCCCAAAGCATTTGATCCGCTACTAAGGTCGATCGCAATTCCTCTAGCAGCCGAGTTTTACCAATCCCAGGTTCACCGACCACCAGCAATACCTCAGAACAATTTGTTGTGCTGGTAGACCACTGCCGAACCGTCGCCCATTCCTGCTCCCGCCCCACTAAAGGGGATACTGAGCGCAGCGGAGCGATCGGTGGTAAAACCGTTGGAGTGATTGCGATCGGCAGTGGTTTTTGTTGCACCACTTCATCTTCCAACAATAATTGCTCATACAGCTTGCGCGTACTGGCACTCGGATCAACCCCCAACTCCTCCCGCAGCACGGTCATACAGCGATGGTAGACTTGGAGGGCGTTGGCACGATCACCATTTTGGTGGTAGAGCCGCATCAAGCTACAGTAAGTCGCCTCGTTGAAGGAATCTACTCGCAAAAGCTGTTGAGCGTAGTTCAACGCCGATCGATAATCCTGCTGCTGTTGCAATTGGTGAATCAATTCCTCCAAAGCACCAGTGTAGAGGTGCTGGAGCGATCGCGTTCGGGAACTATCCACTCATCCTCGCAGCTTGGCAATAAGTCGCCCTTGTAGAGGGCAATGGCTTGCTTGAGCAATGCTTGTTTTACAGGAAAGTCAGCCATTTCTGCTGCCTTGAGCGCATTCTCAAATTCCATCACATCCAGGGTGAAGGGCGCTATGGGCGACCATTGCAACGTTTTTGACTCAACTAAAAGGAATTGCTCAGCTTTGGGTAAATCACGGCGGAGATAGGTCAACTCCTTACGAAGATTGCTACGCGCTTGAGTATCGGTCGAATCTACCCAGAGATGGCTGGCAAGTCGTTGACGGGGTTGGGGAAGATGACGATGGAGAATTAGGTAAGCCAGCAATGCCTGTGACCGTGCCGTGTTGATACTTGTAATGGCGCGATCGCCACAGGTGATAGACCATTCACCGAGCAACTTGACCTGTAAGGTTAGAGGCATTCGATCACTCATCTGGCAATTTGCTCTCTAATTTTGCCTACGGCTAATTTATTCTAGTGATTCGTGGATTCATTCTGGTATTTTCCTTAAGCAAATTAACCATTCGTTAGTTGTATCATGGGGCGATGTTGTGCAGTGAATGAATCATGAGGAGCAAAAATGTCTCTAAACGTCAGTGAAGCTTTGGTTCAACAGGCGACAGCAGGCGATGTGGATGAGCAAGCCTTTGTCGAAACGATTCGGCAATCCTTGCCCTATGCCTGGAACATCGTCGAAAAACTGTCGTATAGCATCCACCAGAATGGCGAAGAGTGGGCAAACTATGCGGTCGCTCCACCCAACGAACAGGCACGCGGACAATTGCTTCGTATGGTGGGTGGTGATGCGATTCGGGGAGCGATAGAGCGGCACTTTGACGTGAAGTTAGCGTTTCAAAACTGTCATAACCTAGCCGTCTTTCGGCGCGATCGTCTGGATTCTGCTGCCTACCGCAACTTCACCTCTATCCGGAACCAGATTCTCAACCAAACCCCTGAACTGCAAGATTGTTAGAGATCGTTTGTCGGCATTGGAGATGAGTATGGTGTTGGAGCCTATTACACCTATGCTAGGACTCCGTGGTTCCGTCTCATTGCCGATCTCTACAGCACTTTTCAAGTGCATAAGGTACAAATTTTTGTTGAGAGCCGCGCTCCGCGCGGCTCTCAACAAAATTTGGTTCTATCAAAGCGCAAAGCGCTGTAATACATTAACCCTTGGGATCACGAATTGATTAATGTGTAATCCTCCTGTGTAGGGACATGGCATGCCATGCCCCTACGGAGATCCTGGTTTTACAGGTTATTTAATCCACGATCCTTAGCTCGACTTTATCCTTTAACAAATAGGGCGGTAGTTATGCATCGTAATGTTTTTTGGGGTGCTCCGCACCCCAAAAAACATTACTTCAGCCATTACAATGCAGCACTACCATAGGGCTACTCTGACTTTAAGCCGTTGCTTACTCATTTCAGTAATTTACACAAGCACTTTGCCGATCGCTAAAGCCACCCTTGAACGGCGGCTTGATGAATTGCTTGATAGCGCGTCCGGGCTTTGAGCTTTGTCAATACATTGTTCATATGAAACTTGACGGTGCTTTCGCTAATCACCAACTGGTCGGCAATATCCCGATCGCGCAATCCCTGTGTCAGCAGTTGCAAAATTTCTAGCTCCCGGTCAGAGAGCATTGCTGGAACTGGAGCACTGATTCCCCACTGCTCACCCCGCCGCACGGCTACCACTGCCTGTTGCAATTGGTCGGCAGTGGTGGAGAGGGAGACGATCGCCTGCACCCCCTTGGGCGGCGGTTGGGTTCCCTGCTGAAGCCAGAGGATTTTGCTGGTCGAGTTTACCTGCGTTGGGTCGTCCGTCAACAGCGGCACATCGGCGTCTGGTTCTTGGTGCAGCGTTAGCCCTGCCAACCGCGATAGTTGCGTCAATGCCAGTTGCAAAATTGGCGTGGTGCAGCGAATGTGGATGGCAGGGCGGCTGGGATCGGGGGGTAACTCCGGTATTTCCAGCACCATCTGAATGGCACGTTGATTGTCCTGAATTTGCGTCTCAACCTTACCCCCAAGACAGGCGGCGATCGACCCCAACGAATTAAAAGTAGATGGCAGGTTAGTCGCCAAAGCAGGGCTAAAGGGAAGCACCGCTTCCAGCACCACCAGAGCCGGAGCGTAGATCAGACGGCAGTAGGTACAGCCCAATTGCTGCAAAATTTCCGCTGTTTGGATAATGGTGAAGGCAATGGAGGGGGACAGGGAGTGCTCTGTACCTACCAAGGTGAGGCGAGTCGATCGCAAAATCTGCACCAGTTGATCGGAGAGCGCTGAGGCACTGGATGGAAATGGAACGCCGCTTGTCTGCTGGGTCTGCTTTTCTTTTTGGTAGTGCAACGCCGTGTCGAGGGCGATCGCACTAATCGTACACAACATCTGCAACACTTCCAGAAATTCTGGAGCCATCACCGTGCTGGTTAAAAGTTGCCAGGACACCGACGACGCGATCGTTGACCATCAAGGGATATCCGGCAAACCCGCGAATCTGGTTGGCAATTGCCCACTCGCGATCGCCCACCCAGGGTTCATCAATCAGATTGTTGCTGAGAAACGCCACCCGGTTTTGGGCAATCTTGCCGACCTTGTAAGCTCCCAGGGGTACTCGTGCAAACCTACCATTCAGGTTGGTATACATACCGGAGGATGCTACCAACCGTAGTTCGGCTTTTTCGGGTTCCAACAACCACAGCCGGGCGAAAACGCAACCAAACTTTTCAATAATTCCCTCCGTCACCCGCCGGGCGATGTCTTCCGGTTCTAGACAACCCGCCAGCGCTTGGGCAATCTCGTTGGCTCGCTGCAAATCCAACAGAATTCGGGTCGAATCAAGCTGCCCGATCGCTCCTCTGGAAGTGGATGCGGAGACTGGGTTGGTCATCAATGGGTGGGTGAGGTGTTTTCATTGACGCCCAGATTGCTATTTGAGGTTGTAGCTCAGGTTACGAAATGGGTTTAATTGATGGATTTTTTGTAGTGCTGGGAGGATGGCTGAGAGGTGTAGATTGTTTGATGGGCGCACTCTAAATTCTTTCATTCTGGCTATGGTGTGTAGGTAATTTCTTGATTATTGATAGATGATTAGTTGGATGATTTTCTGATAATTCCGAGCCTTGGGGGGAACCCCCAAACCCCCGTTAGGGGTGACTTCCCCTAACAACCCCCCCTTCACTTCCCCACAGGACGGGTTGCGTCCCCCAGACCCCCTTCAAAAGGAGCAGTCAGATTTGGGGGATAGCAGAGCGATGGAAGAGAAATGAACGAAATATACTGAATTTACATCCCCTACTGCTCATCTCCATGCAGAAGAAGATCCTGGTTTTGGTTGCCAATCCGAGAGGTACGTCTAATCTCAATCTTTTGCCAGAAATCCGGGATTTGGAGGAGGCGTTGCAGCGATCGCAACAGGGCGATCGTTTCTCGGTGGTGTGGAAGGTGGCAAAGACCCAAGCCGATCTGCGCCGCTACATTTTGGATGTCAGACCTCAGATGATTCATTTCTGTGGGCATGGCACAACGCAGGGGTTGGTGTTGGAGGATGAGGCGGGTAAGGTTCAGGTGGTTACGAATGAGTTTCTGACGGATTTGTTGGCGAAATTTGCCGATCGGATTGAGTGTGTGTTGCTGAATGCCTGTTATTCGGAGAGTTTGGCTAACCAGTTGGTGCAGCATCTCAATTATGTGATTGGCATGAATCGGGCGGTGCTGGATGCGGCGGCGATCGCCTTCACCAATGGATTCTATGATGCGCTGGGGGCAGGGGAGGACTACGATCGGGCGTTTGAGATTGGCAGGAATGCGGTGTTGGGCATGGCAGCGCATTCTTCGTCTAGCCGCGATATCACAGTCGCGGGGGAGGGTGAATCCAACGGGCAGCACCGGGAGCATTTGATTCCAGTGTTGAGGATTAAAGAGCCACTGACACCGATGCAATCGTTGTGGCTGAGTCCAGATGTGGAGCGGGAAGCGATCGGGCAACTATTGGGGGCGATCGAGCAGGGATTTAACACCATCCGGTTGTTTCATTCGGATCAGCCGATCGTGTTGACGAAGCAATACATTCCGGTGCAGGTGACGTTGGAGCGTCGGTATCAGCATACGGTGGAGACAATCGGCGGCTATGCCGAGTCGGAGGCGGAACTGCGGCGGATTTATGCGCTCAAGGGCGGCGGTGAGGAGGAAATTAAGCGGCAACAGGTGGATTGGTTGGAGGCGAGGCGGCAGCAGTCGCGGATTGTGGTGTTGGCTGATCCGGGGATGGGCAAGTCTACGCTGTTGCGGATGGAGGTGGGTAGGACAATTCAGCAGGCGGATCAGGGGTTGGCAGCGGGGCGATCGCTCAGCGATCTGGTGATTCCGGTATTCCTGCGGCTCTCGACGTTGGCGGATGAAGTGGTGAATCTGTCAGTGGATGAGGCGATTCTCAAGATTGTTCAAGAGCAGTATCCTACGGTGCTGAGGCATGGAGAATCCGAAGTGATGGCGTTCCTGAATGAGTTTCTGAAGAAACAGTTGTTGAATGGCAAGGTTTTGCTGTTGCTGGATGCGCTGGATGAAGTACCAGATGGCAAACGCCAGAAGTTGTTAGACAAGCTGAATGGGTTTGCTCAACATTCGACCTGTGCGATCGTCGCCACCTCGCGGATTGTTGGCTATGGCGGTCGGTTGGTGGATGGGGCAAAGGATATGGAGATTGTCCCGTTTACGCAAGAGCAGACGGAGCAGTATATCGAGCAGTGGTTTGAGAATGCCAAGGAGTCGCTGACGGATCAGTCGGTGTCGGCGCGGGGATTGATTCAGGCGTTGCGGGAGCGTCCGCAGATTGGGGGGTTGGCGCAGAACCCGTTGTTGTTGTCGTTGATCTGTAGTTTGTACCAGCGCGATCGCCTCACTCTGCCTGCCCGCCGCAGTCAGATTTATGAGCAGGCGGTGGAGTGTATGTTGAGTGAGTGGGGTCAAACCCGATCGAGCTATGATGCTTCCCGCACCACTGCCAAGATGCGCTTGTTGGAGGCGTTGGCGTATCACTTTACCTGTGAGGGGCGGGAGGTGTTTGAGTATGAGGATTTGTATGACTGGGTGGAGGAATATTTAGAGAATGATGCACCGAGGGATTTGCGGGATTGCCAAGACGGGGGAGTTGATTGCGGAGTTGTCTGAGGATCGATGGGATTTGCAGAAGTTGTATCGCGATCGATCGATGAGCAATATTTGTTTTTGCACCGCACGTTTCAGGAATATTTTACGGCGTCGTATTTGAGTCGGGTGATGCGAAAAACCGGGCGGAGGGGGTAGCGTTGGTGAGGCAACGGCTGTGGGAGTATGACTGGCATGAGACGTTGACGTTGATGGCGGGGTTGATGAAGCAGCCGATCGGGTTGATTGAGGTGATTGCGGCGGAGAAGGATGATATTTTTGGGACGCAGTTGTTGTTGGCGGGGCGGTGTGTGGCAGAGTGTGGGGAGGTTGAGGGTGAGTTGGTGGATGGGATTGTCGATTGGGTTTATCAGTTTTGGTTGGCTGCTCCTTGGCTTGAGTTTATTCAGAATGTGGTCGTGGCGATCGGTCAAAGCACTGACAAAGTCATCGATGCCCTCATTGCCGCACTAAACGATGAAGCCAGATACGTTAGAGAGAGCGCAGCAGAGGCATTAGGAAAGATTGGCAGTTCAACTTGCTTGGAAAAATTGCTTCAATCAGCAGACCGCAATCTAATTTGTCGTTCAGATGTTTTTCTCGTAGCTAGGAGTTTAGCAATTCGCTTCAGCAAGGCAGGGTTGCCGTTTATTCCGGTCTATCTAGAGGTGGTGGGAAGGAAGGATGAAGGATGAAGGGGAAGTTGGGGTTTGAGAGTGGGGGGTTGCTCACAATTTTGTGTAGGGCGATCGCCTTAAGCCCAGATCCCCGGCTTTTTTAGGAAAAGCCGGGGATCTTTGTGTGACCCTTGTTATTCCCAATCACTCAATCGGGCGATCGCGTTGCAGAAGCAATGGATGGAATTGCAATTCGATTAGCATGGGTGGCGATCGCACTCTCAGTGGTCACAATGCGATCGGATTGACTCACATTGCCATTGCATTGACTCACATTGCCAATGTATCGACTTGCATTGCGATGGTAGGCGATCGCGATCGTCATGTAACCTGTTGCATTGCCAATGTCGGTCGTGGCAGGGTCGAGAGCCACCGTTCACAGGTATTCAACCATGAGACAGTGGGTTTGCGGTGGCAAGATAGTTTTATGGGAGGGCGATCGCACTCAAAGCAGAGTAGGAGACGTTGATGGCAGAATTGTAACAGGGTAAAGGATAAAGGCTGATTGACTGACAAAACTCCTGAAATCCTTGATGCTTCGTAGGTTGGTGTTGAGCAAAGCGAAACCCAACAGAAACTATACCAGCGTTGGGTTTCACCAGGTTCAACCCAACCTACGAAAAAAGTTTTGTCAGTCAATCAGGGATAAAGGTGAATCAGCCAACGAGATAAACTGCTGATCAAAATCCCAACGAGAACTGCCGATACCAATCGAATGCCAATCAAAACAAGCCAAAGCCTATCAGGTAAAGCAAGTTCGTGCGGTAATCTTAAAGTATCAACTTGGAGCGTATGATGATGATTCGTTATGAGCTAATTATCTACTGGAGCGATGTGGATCAAGCGTTCATCGTTGAAGTGCCAGAATTATCGGGTTGTGCTGCCGATGGTTTGACCTATCAGGAAGCTGTGCAAAACGCTGAGATGGTTATTCAAGAATGGATTGAAACAGCAAAAGAGTTAGGACGACCCATCCCAGAACCTAAAGGGCGGCTGATGTTTGCTTAGCCGTAGGGTGGGTTGAGATGTACCGTTCTTGGTTGAAGATGAATATGAACCGATTGAAGGTCGGCTTTCAGCGTTAGATTTATAGACAATGCCGTTTTGGAAGCAGAGTTAGCCCAACTAAAACAGAGGCTATCTGGTGTTCTGCAAAAAGAAATTCCTTGGTGGTCAAGCGGTATAGTTTGTTCTTTACTAGCTCAAGGGCATCTACTGCTCCTGATAATTCCACAACAACCCCCCATCCACAAACACGGTTGTCCCAGTAATATAATCAGCATCGTCCGATGCCAAGAATGTCACCAAAGCCGCCACATCGTTGGGTTGCCCCAACCGTCCTAGCGGAATGTTATTGAGCAACGCCCCCAGTTTCTCCGGATTGTTCAATAGTTTCGTGTTAATCGGAGTTTCGATCGCCCCTGGAGCGACGTTGTTGATGGTGATACCCAAGGGTGCCAGCTCGATCGCCAGGTTGCGGGTCAGCATTTTCATCCCCCCTTTACTGGCGCAGTAGGCGGTGAAATTGGGGAAGGGCAGTTCCTCATGCACAGAACTGATGTTGATGATCTTGCCCGATCGCTGAGTCGTGAGCAAGTGTTGTACAAACACTTGGGTGGCAAAGAAAACCCCTTTTAAATTCACGTTCATCACCGCGTCATAATCCGCTTCTGTCACCTCCCAAAAAGCAGCGTGTTTTTCAATACCCGCATTGTTGACCAAAATATCTAGCTTGCCAAAGTGTTGAATGCTCTCTGCGATCAATTGTCGAATCTCGTCCACATTCCCCAAATCTGCTTTGACGGTGTACCCCTGTTGGGCAGTCGGGCACTGCGCCATAAAGCAATTGCCGCCGATCGCCTCCACCTTTGCCAGGGTGTCTTCTGCCCCTTCTGGGTGGGAGCGGTAGTTGATCACCACCTTTGCCCCTGCGTTTGCCAATCGCAACACCACGGCTTGTCCGATGCCTTGGCTACTGCCGGTCACTAGAGCCACTTTGCCGTTCAGGTTCATCCGCTTTCTCCATTGCTTACATTGATATAGCAATCGCCAAAACCATCAGGACATTTTTGCGGCTACAGCTATACAATTCACAGTGCAGAGGTTTCCTGAAAAGGATCTGAAGGACGGATAACGCTTCGTTGAGAAGAACAGGTTAGGTTGTTCGATTGTCTTCTAGAATCTGCTCATTAAATTTTAATCGTACGTTCACACCTCGATCGGGATCGGGCTGCATACTGCTCCCATAAGAATTCGCGATACAAGCTGTGTTGAATAAAGCATAAGGATAGGCAGGTATGACACCCATCACCGCAGAAGCACAACGGCTCGACGATGCCCGCACTCAATCTGTACATTGGCGCAGATGGGGACCCTATTTGAGCGATCGCCAGTGGGGAACTGTACGCGAAGACTACAGCCCCGATGGGACGGCGTGGGACTATTTCCCCCACGATCAGGCGCGATCGCGAGCCTATCGGTGGGGTGAGGATGGGATTGCTGGAATCTCAGACAACCATCAGCGGCTGTGCTTTGCGATCGCCCTGTGGAATGGGGTTGACCCGATTCTCAAGGAGCGGTTTTTTGGGTTGACGGGGAATCAGGGCAACCATGGAGAAGACGTGAAGGAGTATTACTTTTACCTCGACAGCACCCCCACCCATTCCTACATGAAGATGCTGTACAAGTATCCCCAAGCCGAATTTCCCTACGCTCGATTGGAGGAGGAGAACCAGCGGCGGGGGCGACATCAACCAGAGTTTGAACTGCTCGACACGGGCGTGTTTGAGCAAAATCGCTACTTCGATGTGTTAGTCGAATATGCCAAAGCCACCGCCGATGATCTGTTGATTCAAATTAGCATCAGCAATCGTGGCGATCGACTTCAAACCCTGCGTCTATTGCCCACCCTGTGGTTTCGCAATACCTGGTCGTGGGATCACTCCGAAAAACCTGTGCTCAAAGCGGTTCAGTCTAGCTCTGCCAGCACGATCGAAGCATCACACCCCCAACTGGGACAGGTGCAGTTATCCTGCAATCAGACACCTGGGGGACAAGCCGTTCCCCTGCTGTTTACTGAAAATGAGACCAATTACCAACGGATTTTTGCAGCCCAAAATCACTCCCCCTACGTCAAAGATGGGATTGATCAGTACATTGTTCATGGGCAAACCGATGCCGTAAATCCAGCCCAAGTGGGGACAAAGGCAGCAGCGGATTACAGCCTTACCCTTGCCGCTGGGGAAACCCAGGTGATTCAGTTGCGCCTATGCCCCACGCCTGACAATGGGTCAACGGCTTCCAACCCACTGTTTGGGGAAGCCTTTGAGGCTATCCTTCAGCAGCGCCAACGGGAAGCCGATGAGTTTTACCACCACCTCATGCCCGCCTGTCTGGGGAGCGATCGCGGCACCATCCAACGACAGGCATTGGCTGGGATGTTGTGGAATAAGCAGTATTTCTACTATGTAGTGGATGAATGGTTAAAGGGCGATCCCGCCTCTCCCCCACCGCCACCAGGGCGCAAGCGCGGCAGAAACCGCGAGTGGAGGCATCTGCACAACGAGGACATTCTCTCAATGTGCGACAAGTGGGAATATCCCTGGTTTGCCGCCTGGGATCTGGCCTTTCACACGATTCCGCTGGCAATGATTGACCCCGACTTTGCCAAGCAACAACTCGATGTCATGACCCGCGAGTGGTACATGCACCCCAATGGGCAAATTCCTGCCTACGAGTGGGCGTTTAGCGATGTCAATCCTCCCGTCCATGCCTGGGCAACGTGGCGGGTCTATAAGATTGAACAAAAAATGTATGGCCGCAAGGATCGGCAATTTCTGGAGCGGGTGTTTCAAAAGCTATTGCTCAACTTTACCTGGTGGGTAAATCGCAAAGACCGCAATGGTCGCAACATCTTTGAAGGTGGGTTTTTGGGGATGGATAACGTGGGCGTGTTCGATCGCAGCGCCGAGTTGCCTACGGGGGGCTTTTTGGAGCAATCCGACGGGACAAGTTGGATGGGGATGTATTGCCTCAACCTGCTGACGATCGCCCTAGAACTCGCCAAGGAAAATCCAGTTTACGAAGACATTGCCACCAAATTCTTTGAGCACTTTCTTTACATTGCCGATGCCATGAACAAGATTGGCGACTCCGAAACCTCTTTGTGGGATGGGGAGGACGGATTTTACTATGATGTGTTGCATCTGCCCACTGGGGAGCAGGTGCGGCTGAAGGTGCGATCGATGGTTGGGCTGATTCCGTTGTTTGCCGTGGAGACGTTAGAACCCGAAACATTGGAGCAATTGCCTGGGTTCAAAAAGCGGGTGGAATGGTTCATGCGCAACCGCCCTGGGCTACGGGACAACGTGGCATGTATGGAGAAGCAGGGAGTGGGAGCCAGACGGTTGTTAGCGATCGCCTATCGAGAAAAGTTGCGTCGCATTCTGGAAAAGATGCTGGATGAAACTGAGTTTTTGAGTGACTATGGCATTCGATCGGTGTCTAAGTATCACGCCACCCACCCCTACCGCTTCTATGTGAATCAGCAGGAATATCGCGTTGATTATGAACCTGCCGAATCGAGCACCGGGTTGTTTGGCGGCAATTCTAACTGGCGTGGTCCGATTTGGATGCCCGTAAACTATCTGCTGATTGAGTCGTTGCAGAAGTTTCACTATTACCTGGGGGACGGGTTTAAGGTGGAGTGTCCCACTGGCTCTGGCAAGTGGATGAATTTGTGGGAGGTGGCGGCAGAGCTTTCCCAACGACTGACCCGCATCTTCCTCAAGGATGAATCGGGGCGTCGCCCGGTGTATGGCAACACAACCCCATTTCAGACCGATGCCCACTGGCAGGATTTGATCTTATTTTATGAATACTTTCATGGCGATCAGGGGGCGGGGATTGGAGCCAGCCACCAGACGGGTTGGACGGGGTTGGTGGCGAAACTGATCCAACAGTGGGGGAACTACGAGGGACAAGCCAAAGCCCCCGATTTGCATCTGGAGGAGGACGTGGCAAGTAAACCGATCGCAAAGGGATGAGGGCATGGGGATTCAGTTTGGGCGCGAAATCTGTGGCGAGGTGGCGATCGCTGCCTGCCGTGAATGGATGGTCACCAATGGCATCGGTGGGTATGGGTCGGGCACGGTGGCGGGAGTGCTGACCCGCCGCTATCACGGCTTGTTGGTTGCCGCTTTACATCCACCCTTGGGGCGCACCTTGATGCTGACCAAGCTAGAGGAAACAGTTGGGTATGACGGGCAGTCCTACCCACTGTTTGCCAACCGCTGGATGGATGGGACGATCGAACCCTGCGGCTACCACCAGATTGAGCGATTTTTCCTAGAAGGAACCACACCCGTTTGGCAGTTTACCGTTGGCGATGCCCGTTTGCAGAAACGGGTGTGGATGCAGCCGGGAGCCAATACCACCTATGTGCAATACACCCTACAACGCGCCACTCAGCCCTTGACGCTCACCGCCAAGGCGTTGGTCAATTATCGGGATTACCACGGCAACACCCAGGCAAATGACTGGCAAATGGCAGTGGTGGAGGTCGATCGCGGGGTGCGGGTAGAGGCGTATGCGGGGGCAACACCGTTCTATTTGCTGTCCCATGCCCCAGTGTCCGCAGCACACACCTGGTATCGGAACTTTGAGCTGGCGATCGAACGCTATCGGGGGTTGGGCGATCGCGACGATCACCTGCACGCTGCCACCGTTGAGTTCACCCTCAATCTGGGGGAGTCCGTCACAATCGTTGCTAGCACAGAGCCACAACCCAATCTAGAGGGCGAGTCTGCCTACCAAAGTCGGCGATCACACGAACAGAAACTGATGGGCTGTTGGGAGATTCAGCGATCGTCTCGGCGAACGAATGGCAAGAAACCACCTGCCTGGATCAATCGCCTGGTGCTCGCCGCCGACCAGTTTATCGTCGATCGCCCAACCCCCAGCGATGCCAATGGCAAGAGCATGATCGCGGGCTACCCCTGGTTTGGCGATTGGGGACGGGACACAATGATCAGCCTGCCAGGGCTAACACTGACGACGGGTCGTCCAGAGGTGGCGCGATCGATCCTGCGCACCTTTGCCCAGTATGTGGATCAGGGGATGGTGCCCAATCGCTTTCCCGACGCTGGCGACACCCCAGAATACAACACGGTGGATGCCACCCTCTGGTATTTTGAAGCAATTCGCCAGTATTACGCCGTCACAGAGGATGAGGATTTGCTGCGCGATCTGTTTCCGGTGCTGGCAGAAATCATTGATTGGCATTGTCGCGGGACTCGTTACAACATCCACCTCGATGCCAGCGATGGGCTACTGTATGCCGGAGAAACCGGGGTGCAGTTGACCTGGATGGATGCCAAGGTGGGCGATTGGGTCGTCACCCCGCGCATCGGCAAACCGATCGAAGTGAATGCCCTGTGGTACAACGCCCTGCGATCGATGGCAAAATTTGCCCGTCGGATTGGCAAGCCGCACCAGGAGTATGAGGCGCTGGCGAATCGCACCCTGACAAAGTTCGATCGCTTCTGGAACCGGAAATTGGGCTACTGCTACGATGTGCTAGACACCCCAGCGGGCAATGATGCGTCGTTGCGTCCCAACCAGATTTTTGCGGTGTCGCTACCAGAGAGTCCGCTAACGCCTGCCCAGCAACAAGCGGTGGTGCAGGTGTGTGGGCGATCGCTGCTCACGTCTCATGGGTTGCGATCGCTGGCTCCCACCGATCGCTGCTATCAAGGGCACTATGGCGGCAATCCCTATCAACGCGATGGCGCCTATCACCAGGGAACGGTGTGGGGATGGCTATTGGGCGCGTTTGTCCAGGCGCATCTGCGGGTGTATGGCAATCCGGCGCAGGCATATCAGTTGCTTGAACCGATGGCAAATCATTTGATGGCGCATGGGTTGGGTAGCCTGAGTGAGATCTTTGATGGCGATGCTCCGTTTACCCCACGGGGCTGTGTTGCACAGGCGTGGACAGTAGCGGAGGTGCTGCGGGCGTGGGCGATGATGGAGATGTAGCGCACTCAGACTTGGCGGGCAAGATGCCCACTCCACAAGCCCACTCCACAAGTTCACTCCACAAGTTCACTCCACAAGTTAATGGAGAAATGGATGAAGTTGAGCTTGGGCAACCCTATCGAAAAGGACAATTTCAAATCAGTATGACGGTGGCGATCGCCCCAGTCAACCCCTTCCTCCTCTCCTTTCCGCTAGACTTACTGCTTTGGTAGGGAAACATACAAATTCCCTCCGTAACGCCCCCTTACTGTCATAGCAGTGCCGTGCTGAGAACTTAGCCCATGAAAACTGATTATCCTGTGATTATTGTCGGCGGAGGTCAAGCCGGACTGTCCATGAGTTACTGCTTGAAAGCGCGGGGCTTTGATCATGTCGTGTTTGAAAAGAATACGATCGGCTACGCATGGCAGGAAAAACGCTGGGAGTCCTTTTGCTTGGTGACCCCCAATTGGCAGTGCAATCTTCCTGGCTATGCCTATCCGGGAGGCGATCGCCACGGGTTATGCAAAACAGGACATTGTGCAATACATCAAGGATTATGCCGCCTCCTTTGCGCCGCCGATCAAAGAGGGAGTGGAGGTTTTGAAACTGAGTAAAGCCCAGCAGAATGGCTTTGAAGTCACTACCTCGATCGGCACCTTCACCGCCGACCAAGTGGTGATTGCCACGGGCAGTTATCACACGCCCAAAATTCCCAGAATTGCAGAACGGTTGCCCGCCTCGATTACCCAGTTGCATTCGTCTGAATACAAGAGTCCCGAATTACTCGACGATCGCGCTGTTCTCGTCATCGGCACGGGGCAATCGGGTTGTCAGATTGCTGAAGACTTGCATCTGGCTGGCAAGCAGGTGCATCTCTGTGTGGGCGGTGCACCCCGATCGCCCCGTCGCTATCGTGGCAAGGATGTGGTCGATTGGCTTGATCAAATGGGCTATTACGATCTGTCGATCGACGAGCATCCTCAAAAAGAAAAGGTCAGAACCAAAGCCAATCACTACGTCACCGGACGGGGACGGGGGACGGGAAATTGATCTGCGGCAGTTTGCGATCGAGGGCATGAAACTCTATGGCAGATTGAAGCAGATTGGCGATCGTACCTTGGA
>JAAUSV010000049.1 GCA_012032525.1 Leptolyngbyaceae cyanobacterium SL_7_1 | reverse complement strand
CTCGATGGGACTCGTCAAAGCCGTGCGCCGACGACAGCAAAGCACCAAAGCTCAATCGCTTGACATTTGGGCGGATGCCTTAACTTGACACCTATGGCATCTTGCCCGTCTGGACTGGGCGGGCAAGATGCCCACCCCACCAGCCATTCGTTGCCCATTGCTCTCTAACCTGTCCTAATTTCTACCCGATCGAACCGTGACCCAACCTGAAACTCTCCGCCATCTCCTCGATGCCGTCGCTACTGGCTCTGTTAGCCCAGAAGCGGCGTTGGATAAACTGAAATATTTTGATTTTGAACCCGTTGCCGATTTCGCTAAGGTGGATCACCACCGGGCATTACGAACGGGGTTTCCGGAGGTGATCTGGGGATTGGGCAAAACGCCAACCCAGATCGTACAGATTATTCAAGTGCTCCGCCAGCGCAACCCGGTTGTCATGGCAACACGAATTACGCCCACCGTGTATGCCCAGTTGCAAGAACACATTCCCGATTTGCAATACTACGAGATGGCGCAGATTTGTGCGATCGCCCCCACCCCCCTTCCTATTCACTACTCCGGCACCATTACCCTCGTCTCCGCTGGCACCGCCGACCTCCCCGTGGCTGAAGAAGCCGCCATTACGGCAGAATTATCCGGGTTCCGGGTGCAGCGATTGTGGGACGTGGGCGTATCGGGAATTCATCGTTTGTTGAACAACCGCCGAGTCCTGGAAACGGCGGATGTGCTGATTGTGGTGGCGGGCATGGAGGGAGCGCTGCCCAGCGTGGTGGCAGGATTGGCGGATTGCCCGGTAATTGCCGTACCCACCAGCATTGGCTATGGGGCAAATTTCAATGGCTTGGCTCCGTTGCTCACCATGCTCAATTCCTGTGCCGCTGGAGTGGGGGTGGTGAATATCGACAATGGCTTTGGGGCGGCGGTATTGGCAGGACAAATTTTGAGGACTGTCCAAAAACTGCGATCGCCTTCGGGAACTCAACCCTCCCACGGTGAATCTAGAGAATAGATGCACCCTAACCCGATCCCTGGTCACGCACTGGGGATTTTTTGTGAGTTATCTACCGCCGATCGAGGGGATTTTGGTTCTGGGTGGCGCAGGCGATCGTTTGGGCAATCCGGTTTTGTCGAGTTTCGGGACGCTTGGCACTGGCAATCCAAAAGAGAATCGTTTTTTTAGTGGAGTTGCTAAAGGCTTGAAAGGCTTGATTGGCAGTGGTGTTGGCATCCAAGGCTTGCTGGAGGTCGGAAGGAATTTCTAGGGCTTCGATCGCATCCAATGTCGTCCAGGAACCGTCTTGTTTCGCTGCTTCGATTTTCTCTAACCCGGCTTGGGTGATCAACCCCTGATCGAGCAATTCTTCAATGTACTGTTTGTTTAATTTTGACCAGACACTTTTGGGCTTGCGGGGTGTGAAAATTTGCCGATAGCGTTCCTTATCTAGGGATTTAACCTTGCTATCGATCCAGCCGAAACAGAGGGCTTCCTTGACAGCTTCAGCATACTGGACACTGGGCTTAGCGCTGCCAATTTTGTAGTAGACCAACCAGATACCACTGGATGTACGATGGTGTGCTGCCAACCACCGCCGCCAAGTAGAGCGATCGATCGCATAGATACTGTCTAATTGGTCTTCAAATCTTGCCATACAAACATCCAACGTTAGTCGTTCTAAAATGCCGACTGATTCACTAAAATCTAAGCAGAGTGGCTAATTGCGATCGCCCGTTACCCAGAGTATTTGTATGGTTGCTTCATCCGTATATCCTTTTCTAACGCCAGAAGACTATTTACAACTAGAGGACCATAGCCCCGTCAAACACGATTATATCGATGGGCAAATCTATGCAATGGCAGGAGCGAGTGATGCCCATGTGACGATCGCTCTCAACTTTGCAAGCGCAATCCGTAGTCACATTCGTGGCTCTGGTTGTCGAGTCTACATCGCCGACATGAAAGCCCGGGTTGAATCGCTCAATCGCTTCTATTACCCCGATATCATGGTGAGTTGTGACTCCCGCGATCAGGAGACCTCAACCTATAAGCGATTTCCCAAACTCATCGTAGAAGTGCTCTCAGACTCTACAGAAGCCTTCGATCGGGGCGATAAGTTCATCGATTATCAAGCCCTGGAAACGCTAGAGGAATACGTTTTGATCAGCAGCAAACGGCAACGGGTAGACTGCTTCCGTCGCAATTCGGAGGAGCTATGGGTGTTGCAGTCCTACACGCCAGAACAGTCGATCGTCCCCTTAAAAAGCATCACCTTTGAAACAGAATTAGCCACAATTTACGAAGATGTGGTGTTGGAAACCCCGATCGCCAACCCAACCCCTCCAGACGAGGTCTAGCCATTGGCAAGATCGAGCAATTCTGCCCCTAGACTAGAAGCATTGCGATCGAACCCTTGTGGACGATCCAACTAATCTTTCTGGCAGACCCCATCGATGGCGAAAGAATTGACATTGATTGTGGAGATAGTGACAGTGCTGGGAGCCGCTACCACGGGGGGCTACTTGGTGAGTCGTCTTGGTCAACCCGTCCTCCTAGGCTACCTCCTAGGCGGAATACTGATTGGACCCGCCGGATTGCAGTGGATCACGCTGGAAGGGGATATTGAAGTTCTCTCGAAAATTGGCGTTGCTCTGTTGCTGTTTGCGTTGGGGGTGGAGTTTTCACTTAAAGATTTGCTGCGGATGCGATCGATCGCCCTGGGAGGGGGTTCTCTGCAAATCCTCCTGACCATTCTTTTGGGGGGTGGGCTAGCCTACCTGACGGGGTGGGCGGAGACAATTCCCACAGCAATTTTTTTGGGAGCCGTGCTCTCCCTGTCGTCTACAGCAGTGGTGCTGAAAAGTCTGATCGAGCGCAACGAGGTGCAGACTAACCACGGTCAATCATGCTGGCAATTTTGATTGTGCAGGATTTGGGGGTGGGGCTGATGCTTGCCATCTTGCCTGCTCTGACCCAACCGCCTAATCTAATTGGCATTGCCCTCGTCACCGCGTTGCTCAAAGCCTTGCTGTTTCTGAGTGGAGCCATTCTGGTGGGGAAATGGGTGATTCCGCTATTGGTGCGATTGCTGGTTCGCAGTGGGTCTCAAGAATTGTTTTTGTTGGGGATTTTGGTGTTGTGTCTGGGAATTGCCCTGGTTACTTCGGCGCTGGGGTTGGGGGTGGAAATGGGCGCGTTTGTGGCTGGGTTAATGATCTCCAATGTGGAATATGCAGACCATGCGCTCGATCGAGTTTTACCAATGCGGGATGTTTTCGCCACCCTGTTTTTTGCATCAATTGGGATTTTAATTGATCCAGCGTTTCTCCTAGCCAATGGCTGGATTTTGATCGGGTTGGTTGCCGTTGTGATGCTGGGCAAAGCGGTGATTGCCGCAGGGGTTGTGAGGCTGTTTGGCTATCCCCTCAAAACCGCGCTGATGGTGGGTACGGGCATCAATCAAATTGGGGAGTTTTCCTTTGTGCTAGCCGGGGTGGCACAAACGCAAGGACTGTTTCCACCCCGGCTGTATGGGCTGACGGTGGGAACAACAGCAGTCACTCTGCTGATGACGCCGTTTTTGCTGCGGGCAACACCTTATTTATTGAATCGATTGGAGCAACTCCCCTGGTTCAATCACCTCCTCCAATTGAACTATGCCCCACGCTTGTTTGGGCAGGAAGAGGAACTCGTTGGGCATGTGGTAGTGGTGGGCTACGGCAGAGTCGGGCAAACCCTGGTCCGCATGTTGTACTTTCAGGGCTACAAAATTTTGGTGATCGATAACAACGAAGCAGTGCTGCAATCCCTCCGGGAACGGAGTATTTCCTATCTGTTTGGCGATGCATCTAGCGTTGTGCTTTTAGAGAAAGCCAAGCTGTCTCAGGCAAAGGCAATGGCGATCGCCCTACCCGACCCAATGGCAACTCGCCTAACATTAAACCGCGCCCTCAGCCTTGCCCCCGATCTAGACATCACCGTCCGCGCACACGGCAATGCAGAAATTGACGTGCTCTACCAACTGGGTGCTCAAGAGGTGGTGCAACCAGAGTTTGAAGCCTCCTTAGAGATGGGTGCCCACCTGCTGCTAAAACTGGGAGACTCCACCTTTGCGGTGCAACAGGTGGTCAACCGTTATCGCACTAGACGCTACCGAGATATCTTGCCAGAACGGGCGGAGTATTGGGGAGTTGCCGATTTAGAATCGGCGATCGAGGGGCTACAACGCCACTGGTATGCAATACAGGCGGATTCTCCTCTGGCGGGTCTCAGCCTTGCCGAAGCAAATATTCGCCGATTTACGGGAGCCACCATTATGGCGATCGAACGTCACAAACATCTGCATCGCTATCCCACGGGCGACATGCTGGTGGAAGCGGGCGATCGGCTGTTGGTTGTGGGCAATTCAGAGGAACATACGGCGTTTGAGAAGCTGTTGAAACCACAGATGGGGTAGGGTTAATCCGATCGCCCCACGGGAGCAGGAACCGTCGTCAACTGATCGGGCGCGGCAAAACTCGATCGCCGTCCCACCACCTGCATGCGAATGCCGCCCTGGGGCGCAAGGGTGACGCCGCGACGAATCGTTTTCACCGGACGAGGCTCTAGCAGTTGTAGATCAAATTGGGTGAGGATGGTCGCTAGTGCCAGTTTCATCTCGTAGAGCGCAAAGGCAGCCCCGATGCAGCGACGATTGCCACCGCCAAAGGGCAAGTATTCGTAAGGAGAAAACGATCGCTCCAAAAACCGCTCTGGTTTAAATTGCAGCGGCTCTGGATAAAGGTCTGGGCGGCGGTGGGTTTGGTAGATACAGGCAGCAAGCATCGCATTCGGTTCAAACTCGTAGCCCATCACCGCCATTGGCAGCGTCAAAATTCGAGGGGGTGTGATCATCGTAATCGGATAAATTCGTAGGGTTTCAGAACAAATTGCACCGAGATAGGGAAGACGGGCGATCGCAGTCCCATCGGCATCACTGCCCAAGCTTGCCAACTCCGCCAGCAATCGCGCCTTTACCTCTGGCAATTGGTGAATCCAGTACAGCGCCCAACTCAGGGCGGTGGCAGTGGTTTCGTGTCCTGCCAATAGCAAGGTGATCAACTCATCGCGCAACTCCCCATCCGTCATCGGCTGCCCCGCCTCATCCCGTGCCTGCATCAACAGGTGCAGGATATCGGTGCGATCGCCCTCCTCAGTCTGCCGCCGCGATCGAATTTCGGCATACAACCGATCATCAATCCCCTGTTTCATCCGGTTAAACCGCGCTCCCGGACTCCACGCCCCATAGTCCCGCTGGAGAAAAGGAAACAGGGCAACCACAAATCCTAGACGGGTGGCGGTTACTTCTAAAAAGGCTTGTAGGTTTTGTTTGAGGTTGGTGTAGCGATCGCCTTGATCCAACCCAAACACGGTTTGCATAATCACTTGCAGCGAAATCTCTTGCATAAACGAACGCGCCACAATTTTACGCCCCGCCTGCCATTCCGCCGTCACTTGGTTGGTGATTTGCCGAATCACATCCCCGTAGGCTCGCATTCGTTCCCCATGAAACGGTGGCATCAGCAGGTGCCGTTGCCGTTGGTGGCGATCGCCATCCAACAGCAGCACCGAGTGCTCCCCCAAAGTAGGTTGCAAGATCTGATTTGCCCGTCCGACTTCTGCCTGGGTCGCCGTCAAACTAAACAGTTGCTCGATCGCCTGGGGATCGCTCAAAAGGTAAACCTGCGACAATTGGCAATGCTGAAATTGACATTGAAACAGTCCCCATAGCGCTGGGAACACACGTCGAGAAACGCTAGCGGATCGATGACCCATTGCACCAGTTGCTGCCAGGAGGGTTGCTGCACAGAGGGAGGGTGATTCATAAAATCCTCCAGAAATAATTTACAGGGGGGACTTGGCAATGCCATGTCCCCAACCTGGATGCTGCGTCACCAGACCGTTAGGGGGTGGTCGATGCCGATCTGAGCCTAGCATAGCGTTTCTGCCGATGGGGGCGATCGGGCATCGGCAGGGACTCGGATGCCGGAGCCGCCCAGCGCAACAGGGTTTCCACCAACCACGGTGCCACCCGGTAGCCCCACACCGCTAGATGGCTCTGCCAGCCCACCAAAATCTCCCCCGACTCTTGCCGCAACCCCACCACCAGCGCTTGGGCAACCTGTTGGGGCGTCATTGGCACCACCCAGCGAAACCATTGAAACTCCCGCACCATATCCGTTTCAGTCAGCGAAGGCAGCAACGCCGACACCTTGACGTTGTACTCTGCCAACTCTCCCCGCAATGCTTGGGTAAATCCGACAATGGCAAACTTCGTTGCCGAATAGGTCGCCATTGTGGGGGCAGCAATTTTACCCATCAAGCTAGAGACGTTGACAATTTGTCCATGCCGCTGAGCTGCCATGCGTCGGGCGATCGAGCGGGTGATGCCATACATACCCACCAGATTCACAGCGATCTCCTGTTCCACGTCCGGTAACGCGGGATTGTCAGGAAATGAGGCTTTGATGGGCAACTCCCGCACAGGTTGACCAACAAGTCGATGGAGCCGTAATTGCGCCATGCTCGGGCGATCGCCCATTGACCGCGATCGGGTGTGCCAAATCTAGCGGTAAGACAATGGCTTCCGTGCCATACTGCTCTACTTCCGTCGCGACCTCCGTTAAACGAGCTTGATCCCGTGCCACCAACAACAGACGCTTTGCTCCATTCTGTGCCAGTTCTAGGGCGATCGCCGTCCAATTCCCCGCGATGCTCCTGTGATCAACGCCGTTATTCCTTGAATTTCCATGATGTTACCTCCACGGCATTGTAGAAAAGCGATTAGCCATTCGCTGTTAGCCATTCGCTAATGTGTGTTCTAGTTTGAGTAACAGGGTGGTGTGAACCGAAATGAAGCATTGGTGAGTATTTAGGGAGCTTCATCTAGAAGAGTTGGGGCTGAGTCTTCAACGGAACACTGATGGACTTGCAAGTGCCATAGCTACTGACATTAACAACAGAAAACAAGACCTGCAATGTTTCTTAACGAAAACCAGGATGTTTTACATTGCGTTACACAAGCTTCAGATTTCCATTAGATTTGTTGGATGCAGAGTATTCAAAGCAAAATTCAAAGGCAAATGATCCCAAGGGCGATCGCCCTTGCCATTCCCTAAATTCTATTTCTGAGAAAATTCCACCGCGCCCAACCCAACTGAACAACCACAGAAATTTCTGGTCACGACAAAAACCCCCGGCTTTTTTTGAAAAAGCCGGGGGTCTAAATTTAGAGCGAGCAACGATCGCCCTCGATTCGCCAACCTACTTGTTGGGTTGAGGCGTCATCCGTAGATAGGGCTTCACTTCCGTGTAGCCTTTGGGAAATTTCTCTTTTAACACCTCTGGATCTTTTAGCGATGGCACGATCACACAATCATCGCCATCCTTCCAATCCGCAGGCGTTGCCACACTGTGGTGATCCGTCAACTGTAACGAATCAATCACGCGCAGAATTTCATCAAAATTGCGACCCGTGCTAGCCGGGTAGGTAAAGGTCAACCGCAATTTCTTCTGGGGATCGATGACGAATACGGAGCGAACGGTCAGCGTATCGTTGGCATTGGGATGGATCATGTCGTAGAGATCCGATACCTTGCGATCGGGATCTGCCAAAATCGGATAGTTGAGTTTGGCATTTTGAGTTTCCTCAATGTCGCCCACCCAACCCGCATGGGAATCCACATCATCCACGCTCAATGCCAATACCTTGACATTGCGCTTATCAAACTCAGGCTTGAGGTTTGCCACTCGTCCTAGCTCGGTAGTGCAAACGGGGGTAAAGTCTTTGGGATGTGAAAACAACACAACCCAGCTATCGCCAGCCCAGTCATAAAAGCTAATCTCGCCCTCTGTCGAGCTTTGAGTGAAATCGGGTACTTTATCGCCAAGTCGAAGTGCCATAACTGCCTTCCTAGTAAATGTGCAACACGGGGGTTTACCTGGTTATCTTCCCACAAAACCCCAGTATCCCCCTGTGGGTTTAGATCTTTCTTTATCTTATCGTGCAGCGGATCGTTAGCGTGAGGAAGCTGATTTTATCGCAGGTCGAGTCTCCTCCGATCGCCCCAGCGCCACACTCAACGAACCCATCACCACCAGCACAGCTCCCACCAGCCCGATCGCCGTGATTTGCTCCGCCTCGATCCAATCTGCATAGAGCCAGGAACCAGCGGCAACACTCACCAGTGTAATGATCGGCGTCAGCGACAGCACCGCACTCACCCGCGACGCCTCCCAGTGATCCAACGCTTCTGCAAAGGCACCGTAGGCAATAAACGTATTCAATGCCGAAAAAATCAGCATTCCCCATTGCAACGGGGTCAGGGCGATCAGTTGCTCTGGCGAGGCGGGTGGAGTAAACAGCAGCGCACTGCCGCCATAGATCACCCACATAATCGCCGATGAAGGAAGCTGTTGCAGCAATTGTTTTTGCGCCAGCGCATAGACCGCCCACACCAATGCCGCCAATACCAGTAGCCCGCTGCCCAGTAGATATTGACCGGGAGCACTGGTTAATGCCTCTAACTGGTCGTTAAAAAATAAGCTCAATCCCAAGCTGAGGGTTGCCATGCCTAGCCATTGACGCAGGGTATAACGCTCTCTAAAAATTGTCAGCGCCCCTACTCCAAAAAAAACTGGCGCTAATTGAATAATCACCTGCGAATTGGTGGGGGACGTAAAATTTAACCCCACCAGATAAAACAAGTAATTGATCGCCAGAAATAGCGTGGCGGTAGCCAGCAATTCTAGTCGAGCCGATCGCAATTTTTGCCAGGTCGGCAACCCTCCCCGCCCAGCTAAGTAAACCGTCAGCAACAGAAATGAGCCTAAAAAGCGAAACCAAGTCACCGTATAAACATCGGCGGCTTGTAGGGCAATCTTCAGGGCGATCGGCAGCACTCCCCAAAGTGAGGTCGTCACCAGCGCCAGCGACAACCCTAGCCGCCAGCGCCCAGAACTGTGATGCAGTGGCATGAATTTTTCACCTTACAACCGTTGCCTATTAACCCAGTCATGCGTTGACACAACAACCCTTTCAACCCCCTCACCTTAGTTGCTCCTTGCTGGCACGCCTTCCCCCAATCAGATGACTGCCCCCCACTTGCCCACTCCACCCTCCCCTCATCCTGACTTTATGCCAATGGCTGTGGTAGTGTATTTACCGATGCTACTCGTGTGTTTGTCCCTTTCTGTTGCATCTTCTGCGGCGCTCTACCCTGTTACAATTCCTTTTTTGATGGTTGTGTAAAGGAAATTCCTCCGTCACACCCTTCCGAGTTCAGTAGAGTAAGTTTGAATAACCATGAATTGAGTAAAAGGGTTTTGAGGAGTGGATGCGCAATCAAGTCAGTTAGAGTCGCTGGTTCAGCAGATTGGAGAGGCAGTCATTACAACAACAGATACGGTCGATCATCTAGCCCAGCAAGTAGACGCCTTAGCCAAGCAGGTGCAGCAGCAAGGGTATCAAATCTTTGCATTGAGCGATGCTGTGCAAACATTAGCCGAAAATCAAGATGGAGCCATCGAACGGCTCGATCGGCTGACAGAGGTATTACAGCGCTTAGTGACAGTGTTTGAAGAAGCAGACAATGCATCCAACTAACCGTTCCCATCGAGGGTTAAGCGATCGGGGCAACACTCCCTAACGTCAGCGCTCTAATGATGATCGAATGTCAACACTGTGGGCGGCTGTGTTTACTTTTATTGCATGGGACCCGATCGAGTTGGCATCCATCAATAGAAGTTAGCCCATCCATAGAGAGAAACTGTATAAGTAGGAAATCAGTAATCAAGGATCAGTATTAATGGCACCGGATGAAGAATTAGCGCGAGACTGGCGATCGCGAATTCAAACTGATTGTCCCGAACACCCCCCCACAGTCCACGAGAGCATTGTGAGTTGGCTGCTGGGTGAAGATGTCAAACGGCTACATGGCTTGGCTCCTGCCCAATTGTCCGTTGCCAAGCAAGCGATGGATTATCGCTATCGGATTTTGCAGCAGCGCTATCTGGGGGTCAGCCCAGAGGAGGCACACCGCAAGTTACTCCAGCGCTTGGGCAGCTTATTTCTCATTCGGAGTAAGGTACGCACCTGGGTGGCACTCTCCCGCGATCGCCACCGCACGGTGATCGATGTCCTGCAAGAGGTGATCCAGGAACTGATTCAAAACGACAATTACATCCGCCAACAGATGTATTGGATCGCCCAGTGCACCACCAACCCGCGCCTGCGCAATTCCCTCATCCTCGCTAGCGTTGAGGAATATTGCCTCCGTCCCATTCGCAATCAGCCCCTCCTGGTCTATCGGTTTGTGAACTACCTCCGGCGATCGCAGCGGGGCGGCATGACCCAAGTGCCCACGGGGGAGTTGGTGCGGTTGGTCTCAGAGGAGATCACCCCCGATGAAGCCGATAGCCCCTTGAGCCTACTGGATGCCCAAGCCGTCACCAAATATCAGGAAGAGCAAGCGTGGGAAGAACAGCAAACCCTGCGCAACAAGGTTAAACAGGAATTTTTGGATTACCTTAAAACCGAGGTCGATCCCCTGGCTGCCCGATGGCTAGAACTGCATTTGCAAGGGCAATCCCAAGAGGCGATCGCCCGCACCCTCGATCGCCCCATCAAAGAGATCTATCGGTTGCGTGAAAAAATCAGCTACCACGCAATTCGGGTGTTTACGCTCAAACAGGAACCAGAGTTGGTAATGAATTGGCTCAATACTTCAATGGAGCACAATTTAGGACTAACGCCGATCCAGTGGGAAAGTTTTTGGCAACGGCTCGCCCCCGACCAACAACGACTCCTCCAGTTGATTAAGCAAAGCCAGACTCCGGCGGCGATCGCTCAAGCGTTAAATGTCAAACCCAACCAGATCACCGGGGAATGGACTAAGATTTACTTAGCCGCACAAGCTTTCCGGAATGAGCCGTGACGGGGCGGAAAGGTATTGATAAGTTAGGGTGCTCTAATAGCTCTATCCCACAACCACATTAGCCATCGAGTTAAGCCAAAAGAGTTAAGCCAAGAATCCACATCTCCCGATTCATCTTCGTTCTGGTTAGATTGCCGTACCGATCGATGGGTTGCCATTAACCCCAACTCTGTAGAGGCAAGTTCGTCGATCTAGATACAGATTCATGCCTAACTCGATCGCCACCGACGACGTCTGTACTTTTGTAAAGGTGCAGGTTTTTTGTTTTTTTCGTCGCGCTGTGCGGAAACCTTTGTTAAGAACTTGGAACAGTCAAGACAGTTTCTACCGACATGGCTTCTATGGTATCTCCGTGCAACGACAATGCTGACTCCAAACCTCAGCCGATCTACCCGTCTATCCTCAGTAAATTTCACCGCGATCTGGTGGAACGGCTGAATGTAGAGCACATGTTCGTCCTGATAGATGGAGTGTTGCCCTTTGAAGCGTGTCTCTACTACCAAGTGTTGCCGTTGTATTTAGATGGTAGTCGGCTGGTGTTGGGCATGGTCAGCATTGACGACACCACGGGAGCAGATTATGTCCGGCGGATCATCTCCTACCACAATTATTCATTGATCACCCGATCGATTTCCTCCGAAGCGCTCCAAACAGCGCTTTCTGCCTATCTCAACTATTCGGGTGGCGGCAAAAATCAACTGAATACGGTGCCCCGCAGTCGCTTGCGCCGCAGTGCCCAATCCCAACTTGAACAACCCGACCAAAATTTGCAGCAAACCCTGGTGGTGGATAGCCCCGATGAGTTGAGCGGTTCGGGATTTTCTAGCTCCGATGCTCCCACCTCGTTGCCAGCAGACCCTAGCTCTGGGCTTCAGTTTGCTTCTCTCCAACGCTCTCCCATCCCATCATCCCCAGCGTGCCCAGCGATCGAGGAGCCACCCGCAAACGAATCCGCCCCGGCTACGCCATCAATAGACCCGGCAGTGTTAGACGAAGCATGGACTCAACCCGGCGAACCAGAGGTAATTACGGCATTGCAGTCAGAGGATGCCCCGGCGATCGCCCTGCCTTCCCCCGCAGTTGCTCCCACCCCACCCCACCCCACTCCCCTTAAACCGTCGCTGCTGCCCACCCTCACTCCCCTCACCCTCCAACTCAAGCATGGGGCTAGTCCGATCGATGCCCTGACCACCCTACCCCCTCCAGAATTGCTCCAAGAACTGCTGGGTCGAGCGCTACACGATGGCATCGGGCGACTATACTTTGAGCGGCAATTGCAACACGGTCGGGTGCTTTGGAGCCAAAGTGGGGTGTTGCAGTCGGTGTTAGATAATCTCGATGGCACCACCTTTCAAGGGTTGATTAACGAGCTGAAGTTGATGAACAACCTGTCGTTAATTCCTGTCAAAGCACCCAAACAAGTAGAGATTGAGCGCCTCTATCAGCACACCCGGTTATTGCTGCGATTTCGCTTTATGCCCAGTGAATATGGGGAGGAAGCCACGCTACAGGTATTGCGAGGAGCGGCATTGCGGTTTTATCAACAGCAACAACTGGCAAAGTTGGAGCGAGATGCCCTGACTATCGCCCGCCAACTCCAAACCAAAATGAGCGAGATTCGCGATCGCGCCCAAGCAGAACCCGGTTTAGGCAGCATGAAACTAGAAGCCCTGCCCGCCCTCTCCCAACTCCTCCACACGATCGAAGCTCAAATTGGGGCGCTCCAAGATCAGACCAACTCTGAGCAGCCCTAGAGCAATTCGCTTCCCAGTCGATTCGATTCCCAGTCCATAGCCAATTCCCCTCAGATGTGTGAAGATCGCCTCAGAGTCCGGCGTCATTCAACCCCCCATGCTTGTAGGAGATAAGCCATGTTAGAGCTATACCAATTTGAACTATCGCACTACTGTGAAAAAGTGCGTCTGATCCTAGATTACAAAGGATTGGCTTATCGCAAAATCGAAGTAACCCCAGGAATTGGGCAGATCGATGTTTTTCGCCTCTCAGGTCAGCGCCAAGTTCCCGTGCTGAGGGATGGTAACGAAGTCATTGCCGATTCCACGGCGATCGCCGATTACCTCGATAGAAAATATCCCGATCGTCCGATTATTCCTGACGATCCCAAACAAAAAGGCTTATGTTATCTAATTGAGCAATGGGCAGACGAGTGTATTGGATTAAATGCACGTAAGTGCCTAATTGGCGCGTTTAATCAGGACCCTAGCTTTCGTCGTGCCGCCCTACCTGCCACAGCCCCCGATGTGCTAAAAACCATTGTGAGTTCTGTTCCCAGTGAGATTTTTAATACCCTGGGGTTTGGAGTTGGATTGAGTCCGGATGCCATTAAAGCCGCGCAAGATGCCATGAAGCATGATTTGGCATCCCTTTGTTTCATCCTCATGGAACAACCCTACCTGGTCACCGATCACCCAACCCTGGCGGATTTTGCAGTGGCTGCCATGTCCACCTATGTCAAGTTCCCTACGGGCGGATACATGGACATTCCTGAGTCCCTCAAGGGTCGCGGAGTCTCTGGAATTGCTGATGTCGCCACGTTTGAGCCTTTCTTTAGCTGGCGCGATCGCCTCTATGCAGAGTTTCGCAAGCCTTCAACGGCAACAGCGTCTACGTCCTCATCACCCACGTCGATCAATATCGAGTAGGTTAGATTGGGGCGATTAGCGATTAGGACGGGTGCTCCGCTAATCGCTCAATCCCTTGAGCCCCAGCTCAATCCATCGGGATCTCGATCACAAACTCCGCCCCCTGCCCTGGTTGTGAATGGCAGATTAGGGAGCCTCGGTGTTTTTCGGTGATAATTTGGTAGCTGATGGATAGCCCCATGCCCGTCCCCTTGCCGATCGGCTTGGTGGTGAAAAAGGGATCAAATAGACGTTGTTTAACCCGATCGGGGATGCCCAGTGCATTGTCGGCGATCGAGATTTGGATGCGATTGGCGTCGAGTTGGCGCGTTTGAATGCGGAGGAGGGGGTAAAAATTTGCCTTCTTGCCAATGGCATCATCCAGGGCATCGATCGCATTACTCAAAATGTTCATAAATACCTGATTGAGTTGTCCGGCGTAGCACTCCACCAAGGGCAACGCCGCATAGTCTTTGACCACTTGGATGGTGTCCCGATCCGATCGCGCCCGTAGGCGGTTTTGCAAATCATCAGCGTGCTATCAATGCCTTCGTGAATATTGACCGCTTTGCGCTCTGCTTCATCCATGCGAGAGAAATTGCGCAGTGACACAACGATGCTTTGAATCCGCTCTGCACCCACTCGCATTGAGGCGATTAATCGCGGCAGGTCTTCCACCAAAAAATCCAAGTCGATCGCGGCGGCTTCGGCTTTCACTGGCGGCTCCGGATCGGGATAGTGCTCCTGGTAAAGTTTGAGCAACCCTAGGAGCGCATGGGTGTAGTCTCTGGCATAGGAGAGGTTGCCGTAGATAAAGTTCACTGGGTTGTTAATTTCGTGGGCAACTCCAGCCACCAGTTGTCCCAAACTCGACATTTTCTCACTTTGGATCATCTGAGCTTGGGTGTGTTGCAGTTCTCGCAAGGCTCTTTCGAGTTCCTGTGCCTTGATCTGGCTTTGGTTGTAGAGATCTGCCTGATTGAGGGCGATCGCCAATTGCCCCATAATCGATTGCAACAATTCGACTTCCCCATCGCTCCACCGCCGCACCGCCTGACTATGGCTACAGCTAATCACCCCAATCATCTCCGCCCGAATTTGCATGGGAATAATCAGCAACGATCGAAAGCCAAAGGATTGCATAAACTGTCGCCAACCGGGGTCTTCGACAATATCGACATCGGCAATCCGCACCAGTTGCAGGCGCACCAATGGGTCGGCAAGCGATCCTAAGGCGGAAACTGAGTAGCGTCCGGTCAAGTTGGGTTGGATGGGAAGGCGGGCTTCCTTAACGATTTCCCAGTAGGAATCCCTACCCTGGGCATAGTACCAACTAAACTGGCAGCGATCGATGTCCAAATACACCTGAATCTCGCGCAGGGTGGTCGCCAAAATCGTGTCAAAGTCTAGCGAATTGCGAATTTGACTGACGAGGCGATTCAGTAACCGTTCCCGTTGAGCTTGCTCCCGCAGGTGCTGCTCCGATCGCCGCAACACCTCCTCTGCCCGTTTGCGATCGGTGACATCTTCGATCGTCCCCAAAATCCCCACTACTTCCCCGGCGGCGTTGTGGAGGGGAATTTTGTTGGTGTCTGACCAGCGCAACTGTCCGTCGGCTTCCAGGCGAGTTTCTAGAATATGGAACTCCGCGGTGTTGGTTTCGATTACTCGGCGATCGCAGGCTCGATAAAACTCCGCCTGCTCCATTGTCCACGGCAGATCAAAATCCGTCTTGCCAATAATGTCGTCTGGGGTATTGAGTCCCGATGCCTCTGCCTGGCGGCGATTGCAACCCAAATACACCGAGTTACGATCTTTCCAGAAAATACATTGGGGAATGTTATCCATCACCAACCGCAACATTTCCTGGGACTGTTGCAACGCCGCCCTCGCCTGCCGCCGATCCCACGCTTCCATGGCAGAACTGACAAAATCCGCCACCGATCCCGCAAAACTGACTTCCTCCAATGACCAGCGCCGCATTGAGCCTGTGTGTTCCAGACAAAACACCCCAACCAACTCACCTGCAACCAATGGAGGTATCCATCAACGCCATTACCCCATTCGGGGCAAAGCAAATCTCCCTGAACTCCGACCATGCGGGATCGGTGAGGGCGTCGTGGGCACGATCGTCCGTTCCTGCTGCAACGCATGAAATAGATGGGAAAATCGGCAACCCGATCGACCAATCCGGTGTAGTGGGTCTCGGTCTTATGGTCATAGACATCCACACAGCGCAGCTCGGTGCGATCGTCATTGAGCAGCCAGACTCCAGCAGACACCTCCAGGGTTTCTCCCGCCACTTTGAGAATGGCTTGCAATGACTGCTGAAGATCGGTGTGGTAATGGGATTTGCTGCGGACAAATTCACTCAGTGCCTGGCTGTGTTTGCGCAGTTGCTCTCGACTGCGGTGCAGTGCTATCTCCGCCTGCTTGCGCTCGGTGATGTCTTCGATGATCACCAGCACATAGGCAGGCGCACCGTCTGGGTTTAAAATCACCGTGCGTTTAGTGTGCAACAGGCGCGTCTCCCCATCCAGTTGCAGCTCCTCCTGCGGCAGGTCGATGATTTCTCCCCCCAAAGCGGCGCGATCGAGCTGGGTAAAATAGTTGGCTTGGGCAAGGGGAAACAGGTCGCGATCGCGCTTCCCCAGCAACTCATCGGGCTGACGGTGCAACACCCTAGAGGCAGCCGGATTTACCAGGGCATAGCGCAATTCCTCCGCCTCCTTGGCAATCACGGCAACTGGCAGAGCGGTCAAAATTGATTCGACAAATTGTTGGGTTTGTCTTAAGGCATTTTCGGTCAATTTGCGATCGGTAATATCGATCAACAATCCATCCCATAACGTGCTGCCGTCGAGTTTGCGCTCTGGTTTGGAAACGCCCTCCACCCACTTCACCCCAGTCGGGGTGACGATCCTGCCCTGCCACTGCCAGGGTTGCAGGGTGGTAGCTGACTGAGTAATGGCAGTGTGGAACGCTTGGCGATCGTCTGGATGAACCGCATTGAGGAGCAACATGGCGTCTTGTTTGACTGCCTCTGGAGCGATTTCGTAGAGGGCGTAGCACCCCGATGAGACGTAGGGGAAATTCATTGCCCCATCTGCCCCCAAGCGAAATTGGTAGATCATGCCAGGGACATTTGCCGCGAGGTGTTGCAAACGGGTTTCGCTGGTGACCAACGCCGCTTCTACCAGAATGTGGTCTTCAATTTCATCCTCCAACCGTTGCACAACTTGCTGCAACTGAGCCGTTCGCTCCTGCACCCGCAATTCCAGTTCCTCATTCAGCGCCTTGAGGGCAGCTTCGGCTTGCTTGCGATCGCCAATATCAAAAATCGCCCCATCCAGGTGGAGCAACTCCCCACGCTGGGAAAACACCCCCCGCCCCCGTTCATACACCCAACGAACTGTGCCATCGCGATGCACAATGCGGTATTCCAGGGTAAAGGGTTGTCGCGCTGCCACGCCCATCAACACTCCCTGTTCCACCTGCTGGCGATCGTCTGGGTGGATGATGCTGGTCCAGGTTCGCTGGTCCTGCATAAAATCGCTAGCCGCATAGCCAGACAACTCCTCTACCCAATCACTTAGATAGAGCATGGTCCAATCGGGGTCGCACTGGCAGCGATAGACTGCGCCGGGAATATTGGCTAAATGGCGTTCAAAGTCTTCTTCTGTCAGGCGAGTGGTGGGTGGTGGGGTTGTCGGAAGCGCTGGGGGATTGTGCTCGACTGGCGATCGGGTGGCATCGGGAAGTTGCAGGGCAATGGCAATCTGCCCAACCACCTGCTGGGCAAACTGCACCTCGCGGGGTTGCCAACAGTGCGTCTTTTCGCAGTGGTGAATCTCCAGAAATCCCCAACTCTCGGTTGTTGCTAGGGGGGGCGACACGGGGTAGAGACAGGTTGGGTCAGCCTCGGTTAGAACAGACCCAGAGACAGTTGCTTGCGGAATCGGGATGACCAATTCGCTTTGGGCAAAAGCAGTGGGCATCGCCAGGGCTTGCTCCCGCAGCGATGCCCACCCTTCTCCCACCGATTCTGCAATCACCAGGCGATGGTGGTTGCGCACCTGGGTAATCAGGACGCGATCGCTCTGCAAGCATCGCTGAGTCACCAGGGCGATGGTGGTCAACCGATCGGCGCACGTTTTAGGAGATTGTAGGGCTAGGGCGATCGTCGTCAACCCCTCAAACATTTGCTCAAAGCTGAGATGGGAGTCAAATTGAGGGTTAGCTACCATACGGAGATGAAACTCAAGAAAAACGGCGCAGTGCTTAAACGATCCGCGACAATACTTGACTAGATAAACGGCTAACGGGTTGAGCCGCACCGATGAAACTGCCAGCATGCCAATCCGCTTGCCCTGCCGACCACTCCATCAACTCCCCTTGGGGCTAGCAATGGGCTAGGGTGCCATCCTTACCCAGCATGATATCTCCTTTGTAAGAAGGCAGTAGATGGGTCAAATCTGACCGGGTGGACTGTTTAGTCCAAAGGCAGGCGGTTGTGATTGAGGATCGAGTCACCCAGCCAAGGACAAGCAACGAGTTTTTTCTAGTTTTTGCGATTCAAGCAGCACCCTATGGAGCAATGGTTAGCCTACGTTAACCAAGGTCTTCCCTTCCATTCTAAATTTGCACCTGGCAGAAACATCAACAACCCTGACTGTTGTAGCATCCTTTAACCAATAATTTACAATATAGCGCTGTAGCCAAACTCCATGAAGCCATTTTCGCTACCACAATCGGGGCGATCGCCAAGGGATGTGCAAGTAAACCATCTACCAATGTCCTAACCTGTGAGGGCGCATGGCGATGCGCCCCTACCGTACCACTGGGATTTCATTTCCCCGCACATCCCTAATTACTGAATCCCTGGATGCCCCCAAACCCCCTCAAGGGTGCTTCACGGGTTTGAACGGTCAAGACCTGGGGTGGCGTCGAATCTGGCGGATAGAGAAAATCGACCTCCACCAAGCGCCGATCGCCCGGTGGCATGGTCAATCGAATCAACGGTTCCCCTTCCTGTCCTCGGCGCTGCACCAAATGCAAATAGCGGGTGACGGGCACACCAAAATCGTCGTTAAATCGCAGCCGCACCGTTCCTCGAAAAAACACCTGGCTTTCGGGGGGGGTTGAGAAACTCGCAGCCCCCCCTGGGAGTTGGCATCCTTTAGTGGGGTCTGCATGAGAATGGCGACCTGTTGAGCACTCCCCGTGTTGTTTTGCAGGGGAACCGTCAAGTTATAGAGAATGCCGTAGTTACCATGGGCGCGGTAGGCGGTGTCTGAATATCGCGCCAGCATGGGGGCACTTTGGATCTGCCCGGTGCCAAAGGTGCCGCGATCGAGGGAGCTGAGCAGGTAGGAGATCGACTCCCCTCGCTGGGGGATGCTGAGAAAATCGACCTCTGGAGAATCGGTGAGTTGCCCCGTCCACTGGGACCCCTGTGCCACCCCTGCCACTCGACCATAAAAGAAGTGGGTGAAATAATCGCGATCGGGGGGAGTGGGGGTGCGATCGCGGGGGTATAGCAAGCCCGATCGGGTGAGCAGCGCTTGCCACTCGCTCAGCGAGGGTGCCCGCTCACTGCCATCAGGATTGACCCGACCGTAGAGCGCCAGATTTGCCATATAGACCGGACCATCGCTCAACACGTGCATTAACAAGCTTCGTCCATTTAATCGGGGGGTAGTAGGACGGG
>JAAUSV010000048.1 GCA_012032525.1 Leptolyngbyaceae cyanobacterium SL_7_1 | reverse complement strand
GCTGCTGTGTTCAGGTCGAGGTGTCCGGGGGTGGGGCATCAAGCCTAAGATCGCGGCTGTGGTCACGCAAACATGGATTTTTGGAAGCTCAGACAGATTTTGACCCGCAGGTCATCCTCGCCACGCAGTTCTTGGGCATAGATATGGGAGAGGTAATCGGGTAGAAAATGGCGCATGTCTTGCATTAACAAGGTGGGCGGAATCCCTGCTCCTCCGATCGGCAACGGATCGGCAAACAGTGCCCCATAGGAAAAATCTGCCTGCTCGTAGGAAATTTGGTGGGCTTGAGCGTTGTAGGAGACGGTGCCAAAGAAGGGAAACGATCGGAAAAACACGGTTTCCACGTAGGGCACAGCGGCATCCATCAAGAAGGTTAGCCTTGCTGTGGGCGGAATAATTTCATAGGATGTGCCCGCGATCTCCACGGCATAGGTGATGGGGTTTTGCGCCGCATCGACCAATCCCTGTTTGACATGCTCGACCACATCGGCAATGGATTGAATCTCACCGCGATCGAATCGTTGCGACAATTCCAAAAACATGGCACTCATTACTTGCCAAAATTGTCCCAAAACGCTGTAGTAGCTCAGCAACCGTACCTGCTCAACCAAAAAATCGGGGAACAGGCGGTTCAGTCCTTGAATCAACGGGTTAGCCCGAATCTTGGCTCGAATTGCGGCTTGGGCGCGTTGCTCAAAATCGGGGGTGTCGAGATAGTGGTCCAAACCCCCGCCCCCGTGCCAAAACATTGCCTTCATGCAGTATTCGGCAAACTCGTAGTTAATTCGATCGTGCCACCAATGGCGCATCAGCTTCTTGAGCGATACCTCCCCATTGAAGTATTTAAAGAAGGGGAACAGCACCAAAAACTGGTGATCGGCAATGTAAGTCAAATTTTGCCAGTAGGCATCTAAAACCATGCCATAGCTGTGCAAAATTCCCACGACCTCAACGACATTTCCTGGTGTGTCAGGCAGCAAGGCACCGCCCGTTTCTAGTCGATGGATGATCGAAGCGAGGGGATGGGCGGAGGATTGTTGCAGACTCACCATGGGATTTAGACCTTGTAGACTCAGTGCCTTATAGACTCAATGACGGACGCCCCAGGTTAGAGCGATTTGGGTGGGGTTTCAGCCGCAGGGACTGGGAGTGTCCCGGATAGGGGTAGCGACGGAGGCAGGGCTGGAGAGTGAACTGCCAAGGGCGTTGCCACCGCCAACCCCAGGGCGGTCGTTGTCGATTCGCTCCACCGAGTCATCCATTGGGGTTGGATGCCTAGGGCGATCACCAACAAGGTGGCGATTACCGAAGGAATCCGATCGCGCCATTGTACACGGGGTAGGTTGGCTAAAGACTCTGGCAATCGTCCGAAAAATACTCGGTTGATCAAGTTGAGAAAATATACCGCTGTCAGCCCCGTCCCCAGCAAGCAGAGGAGCGTTTGCACCGGGAAAACGGGGAAGCTCCCTCGGTAGACAACAAACTCCGCCACAAATCCGACCATGCCGGGAATACCTGCGCTTGCCATCGCTCCCACCACCATCAGGCTACCGATCAACGGCAACCCCCGCTCTGGGCTGAGCAATCCTCGTAACACCGTTACATCGCGGGTTCCCGTCTTGGCATATACCACCCCCACCAGCAAAAACAGTAGGGCGGAGATCAATCCATGGCTGACCATTTGAAACACGGCTCCTAGTAGACCGAGGGGCGTTGCTGCTGCGCTTGCCAAGATGATGTAGCCCATGTGCCCTACGGAGCTATAGGCGACGATTTTTTTGATGTCGGTTTGGGCGATCGCCGCAAAACGATCCCATACAACACACTCACCACCCCTAGCCACGCCAATCCTGGAGCAATCAATTGCCACGCTTGGGGAAACAACCCCAGCCCAAACCGCAGCAATCCATAGGTGCCCAACTTGAGCAACACGCCAGCCAGGAGCACTGAGGTGGGCGTTGAGGCTTCGACGTGGGCGTCGGGCAGCCAGGTGTGGAGCGGCACCACCGGAATCTTGATGCCAAACCCTACCACCAAGGCGGTTAGCAAGATCACTTGAGTTGTGAGGGGGAGGGTGTGCGATCGCAGCGCCTCATAATCAAACGTAAATGCGCCACTCAACAGCGATAAGCCAAAGAAGGCTGCCAAGATCAGCACCCCGGACACGGCTGTGTAAATCAGAAATTTGGTGGCTGCATAGCCCCGCCGCGCCCCGCCCCAGATGGCGATCAGTAAGTATAGGGGAATCAGTTCTAATTCATAGAACAGGAAAAACAAAATCAGATTTTGAGCTAAAAATGCTCCAGCTACTGCCGCCCCTAGCATGAGCATGAGGGTGTAGTAGAGACGGGGACGACTGATATTTGGGTCGCTGCTGTAGATCGATAACCAGACCAACAGGCTATTGATCGTTAATAATGGCAGCGATAGCCCGTCTACTCCCACTGGTAGGTCAACCCCAGTGGCTCGATCCAGGGCAACGATTCTTGAAATTGCAGCCCAGGATTGGTCAAGTCAAACTGGGTCAGCAAGACCACTGACCATGCCAATAACACCGTGGCGATCGCCAATGCTGTTTGCCGTAAACGCTTTGGGGATTGTAGAGCAGGCACCAATAGGATCAAGCCGATTCCCAGAAATGGCACCCAAACGAAAAAACTCAGCAGCATGATGATCGACCTTCTAGGGCAAGCTTGCAGACGAATAGAGCGAAAAGGCAGGGGTAAGCAGCGTCCAACTCAGTGCCGCCACACCCAGGACGATTCCTAGGAAAACAGTGAGGAGATAATGGCGCGATTGTCCAGAAATCGTATACTTCAACCCTTCTCCACTAAACAGGGAGGCAACCCCGACCAAATTGACGATGCCATCTACCACGTAGCGATCGAACCAGGCCGTCAACCGAGATCCCTGCGTCACCCCCAGAACCACACTCAGACGATAGACCCGTTCAATGCCAAAATCCTGCGCTAATAATTCCTGGAACGATCGCCAGCTCAGACTGACAGCCTTTGGTCGGGAGGGATTGAGATAGAGAACTGTGCCGACTGCGCAGCCCAGCCCACTCGATAGAACTAGTAGCGCCATCAAGCGCCAAGTTAGCCCGTCCCAACTGGGCAACCACTGGAGAATGAAACTGGGCACTAACAACGTCAAAATGCTCAAGGAGATCATGGGAACCGCCATTAACCAGGGAACTTCTGGTGCACGACGGGTTTTGGGTTGGGGTTTCCCGGCAAATACTAAGCCAAAGACGCGGGTCAAATTAAAGGCGGTGAGTCCGTTGACAATCAGCAGGACGCTGATCAGCCAGGGTGCAATCTGCCAAACGCTGTCTGCCCAGTGCACCATTGCCCAAAAACTGCCCAGCGGTAGCAGGGCGATCGAGGCGGCAGCGCCAATCAGGTAGGCGGTGGTTGTGGCGGGCATGCGGCTGGCAAGTCCCCCCATTTCAGTCAGATCTTGAGTGCTGGTCGTCAGAATCACCGAGCCAGTGCTCATAAACAGCAGCGCCTTGGCAATCCCATGGGTAAACAAAAATAGCAGCGCCAGTTGATTTTGTTGTAGCCCCACCGCCAAAAATACCAACCCCAGGTAGGCACTGGTGGAATGACAGAGGGTGCGCTTGATGTCGATCTGGGCGATCGCGACGAGGGAAGCCCCGATCGCCGTCATGGTTCCCAACAACAACAACACCGTCAGCGCCACTGGAGAAAGCGCCAGCACGGGTTGAAGTTTAATTAGCACATAGGCTCCGCAGGCAACCACCACTGAATTCCGTAAAATCGAAGCGGGGTTAGGACCTTCCATTGCCTCATCTAGCCAGAGGTTGAGCGGAAATTGTGCACATTTGCCAGTGGGACCTGCAATCAGTGCTAATCCCAGGAGTGTGGCTGTCAAGGGAGCGAGTTGGGCAGTCTGTGCCCAGGCTTCCAAATCTGTAAAGTTGAGATTGCCCGCCAGCGTTGACAGGCTCACAACCCCCATCAGCAGCAGCAAATCTCCCACCCGTTTAGTTAAAAACGCATCGCGAGCCGCCGTGACAACCAGGGGTTGAGCATACCAAAAACCCACGAGTAAATAGGTGGACAGCGTCAACATCTCTAGGAGGGCGTAGCTCAAAAACAGCGAATTACTCAGGGCGATACCGCTCATCGCTGCTTCAAAAAAGCCCATCAATGCGTAGAAGCGAGCCAGCGCCCAATCTTTCTCCAAATAACCGAGGGCATAGACCTGTGCTAACAGACTCAATCCGGCAATCAGCACTGCCGCGCCCATGCTAATGTCAGAAACTTCCAGGTTAAACGACAGGTCGAGATCGGGAAGGCGGAGCCATGAGATGGTAAAGGTGTAGGAGGGTCGCCCCCACACTGCCCGTAGGAGAAGGGCACTGTGGGCAAGCGCGACGATCGTCATCACGATATTAAAGTAGGCAGCGGGTCGGGGTCCTGTCCGACGGACTAACCCAATCGACCAAGGCAAGGTAAGCACAGCTCCCGCTAACCCATAGAGCGGCACCCACCAGCTCGATTCCAGCAAAAAATCAGTCATTGCTATTGTCTTTCAGTCCTAACTACGGAGTGGGTGAATCAACCAAGACTCCTGATCGCTCAGGAGCTGACACCGACCTGCCCTCGTTCGATCGAATCTCGATGCCGCAGTCCATCAGAATCATCCGTAGGAATCTCCGAGTCGTGCGTTGAGCGCTTTCTGAAAATCTGATGAATGATTGTAACAGCTTCAGTATATTCGCGTAACCCTTACAGGCAGGACGCTTCAGGCACTCCCATCCCTATCCAATTTCTGGAGTAGCCACAATCAGTGGGCACAATCAGTGGAGGAATTTAATTAATAAAACAGCTTTCATTACAAAAGATAGTAACACTTCACAGGTATGTGAGCCTTCAGCTCCGATCAAATCGGGGATGAAAACACAGACACAAATCCGGGGAACGAAGGTGGCGATCGCCCATTCCAACTTCACATAATGAAAAGTGGAAATAAGTCAATCTGTTTGCTGAAAAAAGATGCCCAGTCTTTGATTACAATTTCTTTAGATTTACACAGTTTGCTTAATTGTTGCTAATTTTCATGCCAATAATTTTTGAGAGATTAACATCTACATCGATTTATTGAATCTGTTTCAATCAATGAAATCGCTCGTTGCTTAATTCGCGCCTGGGTGACTTCTAACGCCTCAGAATCCCTAGGAAAACAAAATCTTTTTAATCAACAACCATTGCCAAAGAACCGTCACTCACGGTGATATGATCAAGTTCACGACTATGATTTCTCTTCCCAAGCAATTGCTCAGTGATGAGATGAGTGGTGAGATGGGTTCTACGCAGTTGGAGCTTTTGTCCGTTGATTGACGATAAATTCTAATGCGTCAACTCTAGATAAATCGCCATCGCGGTCTTTGTTTTTGGATCGTTAATTGAAAGGGATTCTTGCTAAAGAATTGCCTAATACTGAACGATCAAACTCAATCAATCTAGTTGATCTTCACTGACGCCATGGGCGCCATTGAGTTGGGGTGAGGGCTTGATTGGGTGGCGAGAGCTAACAAAACGTGACAGGTGGCGGAAGCCAACAAACTAGGGTGGCGATCGCGCAACCCCACCGCAACCCCACGGGATAAAGCTGCGAGATTTAATAATCTGCTCTTATGAGACGTATTAAAAACAATCACCTCGATTTATATTGTCAAGGCGATCACCCCCCCTGTATGCTTAAACGTGGGAATTTTCGGTGCGTTTTAGATTCTAAATAAACGGGATTTCCGTCAGTCTTTGAAGGAGTCCCAGTTTGTTGTTCGGTTGTTTTGCTGTTAAGGGTTCTCTTGCGGGAGATAGGTAATGCCAATTGCTGTTGGAATGATTGAAACCAGAGGGTTTCCTGCTGTTGTAGAGGCGGCAGATGCGATGGTGAAAGCGGCTCGGGTCACCCTAGTCGGCTACGAAAAGATTGGGAGTGGTCGGGTCACGGTGATAGTGCGGGGCGATGTCTCTGAAGTGCAAGCTTCAGTGGCGGCTGGCGTCGAGAACGTCAAGCGGGTCAATGGGGGAGAGGTAATTTCTACCCATATCATTGCTCGTCCCCATGAAAACTTAGAATATGTTCTACCGATTCGCTACACAGAGGCGGTGGAACAATTCCGCAGCTAGGGCGGCGGGGTTAGGTCGATCGCGACTTGACTCAGGATCAATTAAAGTTTCATTCGTTGTGTTGTTATCTTTTTTGGAAGGGAAATAAAATGGCAATTGCAGTTGGAATGGTTGAAACCCTAGGCTTTCCTGCGGTCGTAGAGGCGGCGGATGCCATGGTGAAAGCGGCTCGCGTCACCCTAGTCGGCTATGAAAAGATCGGCAGTGGTCGGGTCACCGTGATCGTGCGAGGCGATGTGTCGGAGGTGCAAGCGTCCGTTGCTGCTGGCGTCGAGAACGTCAAGCGTGTGAATGGCGGACAAGTATTGTCCACCCACATCATTGCTCGCCCCCACGAAAACTTGGAGTACGTGCTGCCAATTCGCTACACCGAAGCGGTGGAAGCATTTCGTGAGAGTGTGAGTGGCATTCGTCCGATTAGCCGTTCTTAGGGTGCGATGCAAATTGCGAAGGTGTGTGGCACCGTTGTGAGCACTCAAAAAGAACTCAGTTTGAGAGGGGTAAAGTTCCTCCTAGTTCAATTTTTGGACGAGGAGGGATGTCCTCTGCCGGAGTATGAGGTTGCGGCTGATGGTGTGGGAGCTGGTGTAGACGAGTGGGTGTTGGTCAGTCGCGGCAGTGCTGCTCGCCAAACCCCCGGAGGTGAGGTGCGGCCCCTCGATGCGCTGGTGATTGGCATCATTGACACGGTCAGCGTCGAAAACCGACTGCTCTACAGCAAGCGAGAGCACGATCGATAGGCGTAAAGCACAAGCAGATGCGGTGCGATCGCTCCTTGCTTGGGTCAGGCTCAGACGGACGGCTGAACCTGGCACTTCTTGAATCTGGCACCTAACCATACTGGGTATTGGTTCGCGAATGGTTGAATAGGGCAAATTGCTTTCATGCATGTCCTCCGTCTAGCTGCCTCAAAGGATAAATAGATGTATGGTAGCTCCTAGCTCGGCTGCTCCCCTAGCCCAATCAAACCGATTGGCACAGCCCAAAATTGACCCGACAGCCTCTGTCCATGCCTTCTCCAATATTGTGGGGGAGGTGCGGATCGGCGCTAACGTGCTAATTGCGGCAGGCACCTCGATCCGGGCGGATGAGGGTAGCCCGTTTCGGATTGGTGCGGGTAGCCAGGTACAGGATGGAGCAGTGATTCATGGCTTGGCTCAGGGTCGGGTCTTGGGAGATGACGATCAGCCCTACTCGGTGTGGATTGGAGACAATACCTGTATCACCCACATGGCATTGATCCAGGGTCCAGCTTATGTAGGGGATCATTGCTTTGTTGGATTTCGATCGACCATCTTTAATGCACGGGTTGGCGATGGCAGCATTGTCATGATGCATGTGCTGATTCAAGATGTCGAAATTCCGCCTGGGAAATATGTGCCCTCTGGCTCGGTGATCACCACGCAATCCCAAGCCGATCGCCTACCCGATGCCCAATCCCTTGATATTCAGTTTGCTGCTCATGTTGGAGGAATCGCCGATGCCCTGAGAGTGGGACATCAGAGTGTGGACGTTGCCTCTATTACACCAATTCGCCATCAACAGGAGGGAGATGACAACGTGGATCGTTCTAATCATAATTATGGGTCTGGTTATGGCTCTAGTCAGGGAAACAGTGGTCGTTTAGGGGCAGAGGTGGTTGATCAAGTTCGGCACTTGCTGGCTCAAGGCTATCGGATTGCCACGGAGCATGCTGATGCTCGTCGGTTTCAAACCAGTTCATGGCAAAGTTGTGCACCGATCGAAGGTTCGCGAGAGTCAGATGTTTTGGCGGCGATCGAAACTTGCATGGCAGAGCATCCTGGCGAGTACGTCCGCCTGTTTGGGGTAGATAGCAAACTCAAGCGGCGTGTATCGGAGAGCATCATCCAGCGTCCGGGCAATGGTCAAAACGGTACGTCACAAGCCCAGTCGGCTGGAACTTACCAAAGCAGCCAACCCTCGTGGCAACCTCCAAAATCCTCTAGCAGCCAGTCCTACAGTGGACAATCGTCTGGGTTGAGTTCAGAGGCGGTGGAGCAGATCCGCCAAATGCTATCCCAGGGCTATCGGATTGCCGTAGAGCATGCCGATGCCCGACGGTTCCAAACCAGTTCTTGGAAGACCTGTGCCCCAATCGAAGGCAATCGGGAGTCCGATATCATGGCTGGGTTGCAGGCTTGTCTTGCCGATCACACCGGTGAGTATGTGCGCCTGTATGGGGTTGATCCTAAAGCCAAGCGCCGGGTTGCCGAAATTATCATTCAGCGACCGGGTGAGAAGGCGGTGTCCGAGCCTCAAGGAATGGCTAGCCCGTCGTCTTCCTATATGGCTTCCAGTGCGCCCAGCCACCGATCGCCCGCCGCTGGTCCTCTGCCATCCGAAGCGGTTGGGTTGGTGCGGCAACTCCTTTCCCAGGGCTATCGCATTGGCACCGAGCACGCCGATACTCGCCGCTTCCAAACCAGTTCCTGGCATACCTGCTCTCCGATTCCCGCAAACCGTGAATCGGAGGTGTTAGCTGGGTTAGAAGCCTGCTTAATGGAGCACAGTGGCGAATATGTTCGTCTATTTGGGATTGATACCAATCTCAAGCGTCGCGTGTCGGAGTTGATCATTCAACGACCCAATCGCTAGGTTCATGTCATCTCTTTCCCAGTCAACCAGCCATTGCCACGTTCATCAATGTGGCAATGTTTGGATTGATCCGGCGGCAACGATCGCCGCTGGGGTTTGGCTGCAAGCCGATCCGGGGAGCGAAGTCCGGGTGGCATCAGGGGTGTGTGTGGCGACGGGTGTAATTATCCATGCCTATCGAGGGGTGCTACAGATCGATGCTGGAGCAACGTTGGGAACTGGTGTGTTAGTCATTGGCAGTGGCACGATCGGTAAAAATGCCTGCATTGGTTCTGCAACTACCCTCCTCAACCCCTCAATCGAGCCTTGTCAGGTGGTTCCCTCCGGCGCACTGGTTGGCAAGGGGGAGATCCTCGAATCCCTCTCTCCCAATGGGACTGGTGCCACGGACGAGGTGACTCCCTCGCCAGCGAATACCCCGGACTCCCCACCCACCGAGACGGCTCAAGCGGTGGTCTATGGACGTGCCACCTTTGAACAGTTGTTGGGTTCCCTGTTTCCGGGGCGATCGCAGCCCCCGTTGTAGACTGGGGTAACCTGCGCAAGGGGAAAATTGGTGTTAGAGTTGCCTCAGGAGGTTGAAGATGGAGGCACAAGACCCTAGGGGTAATCACGCTCATTCAACAACTCGGCAATCCCGTAATTTTGCTGAAAGTGCCCTGGGCATGGTATCGACCCGCAGTTTCCCGGCGATCGTCGGCACTGCCGATATGATGCTCAAATCTGCCAATGTCTATTTGGTGGGTTACGAGAAAATTGGCAGCGGCTACTGCACCGCCGTAGTTCGGGGTGGGTTGTCGGATGTGCGCATCGCCGTAGAAGTGGGTGCCCAGACGGCGGAGCAATTTGGGCAGCTAATCTCAAAATCGATTATTTCCCGTCCCCTCGCCAATCTGGATGCGGTGTTGCCGATCGGCAGTCGATTGGCTCAACTGATGGAACAACGGGGCTACAGTCGTTTGAGCAATCAGGCGATCGGGTTGATTGAAACTCGCGGATTCCCCGCCATGGTGGGGGCAGCCGATGCCATGCTCAAATCGGCTGACGTACAACTCGCTGCCTACGAGACGGTCGGGGCAGGGCTATGTACCGCCATTATTCGAGGTCGGGTGTCGGATGTGGCGTCGCCATCGAAGCTGGCATGCACGAAGCAGAGCGGATTGGCGAACTCCATGCGGTAATGGTGATTCCCCGCCCCCTAGACGACCTAGAGGCTACCCTGCCAACGGCGAGTTGCTGGTTAGAGCAACCCCTGGCATTGCCCCTCAACCTCAAGCAGGTTGAACACGATCTGCTAGAAGCTGAAACGGAGGATGCTGAAGTTGCTGCCACCCCGCTACAACTGGCGGAAGCGCTGGAATTGCCCGACCTCAGCCAAATTCCCCTCCCCCAACAACCCATCCTAGAACCCCTCGACCCCCTCGATCCCTCTGAATAGATTACCCCGCCGCTTGCCAAGACAACGGAGACTGACTATTCGCCTGCTTTAAGCAATTCAAAATTCGTTGTCGCCCCTCGATCGCCGCCGGAAAATCAGGTTTCAGTTGCACGGCTTTATCGTAGGATGCCAGTGCGGCTTCATGGCGTTTCAAGATTTCTAGCACTCTACCGCGATCGTGCCATGCCCAGTAATTATCAGGTTGCAACTGTACCACTTGGTTGTATGCCAGTAGGGCATCTTTATATTGCTTGAGATGCTCCAGCACCGTACCGCGCTTAAACCACGCCAGATGATCATCGGGTTGAATTTGCACGACCCGATCGTAGGAGGCAATCGCCCCGTCATAGCGCCGCAGTTTCTCCAACGCCATGCCGCGCATCAGCCAGGTGAGGGCATCATTCGGTTGGGTGGCAATGGTGCGATCGCAGGAGGCGATGGTTTCTTCGTAGTGCTGCAACCCGTAGAGCTGATCGACTTGTTTGAGCTGATTTAATACGCGCTTACGGTTGTTGATCGCTAGTTCAAAATCGGATTTTAATTGCACTGCCCGATCGTAGGCATTGACCGCTTCCTCAAACTGCTCGGAGGCTTCCAACACCCTGCCCCGATCGTGCCACGCCCAGTAGTTGTCTGGTTGCAGTTCGATCACTTTGTTATAGGCTTCGATCGCCTGTTCATAGCACTGCAAGTGTTCCAATGCCTTGCCCTGTTTAAACCAGGCGAGGTAGTCATCGGGGCGCAGTTGGATGACTTTGCTGTAGGAATCGATCGCCTCGTCATAAACATGGAGATTGTCCAGTGCCATGCCCCGCTTAAACCAAAGCATGTAGTCGTCGGGCGTGGATTGGAGGGCTTTGTCGTAGCAGGCGATCGCCTCCTGGTAGCGTTGCTGATGAAACAATTCATCCCCCCGCTCAATCCAAACCAAGTGCCCATCCAGGGTGGCGGCTTTCACTAGGGGGAGCACAACCGTGCCGTGGTGGGGAGCTACCAACTCTCTCAAGGCTTCTAGGGCTTCAGTTGCAGACTGGTAGCGCTGGCGAAAGTCGTAGCACACCATCCGATCTAAGACATCGGCAAACTCAGGGGTGACCGTTGCCTTTTCTCGCCAGCAGATTTCCCCAGTCTTGACATCGTCGGGCAATTGGGCGGGATACAGCCCGGTCAAGGCACGAATTGCTACCATCCCGACTGCATAGATGTCACTGCTAAAACGGGGTTTGCCCGCCATTTGTTCGTTGGGCATGTAGCCTGCTGAGCCAATGGCGATCGTCAAGCTAGACTGTGCATCCAATTCGGTCGGTTGGCTGCTGTCGGTTGGGCTACCGTTGATTTGCTTGACAGCCCCAAAGTCGATCAGAACAATTTTGTGATCGCGCTTGCGACGGATCAGGTTAGACGGTTTGATGTCGCGGTGGATGACGTGCTGTTGGTGAACAAATTCTAGGGTGGTGAGCACGTCGAGCAAGAGTCCTGCCACCTGTTCTTCAACGATCGGGCATCCATCTCTCAACTCCCGGCTGAGCACCTGCCCTTCGACGAGTTCTTGAACCAGGTAAAACTCGTGGTTGTCTTCAAAGTGGGCAAACAATTGGGGAATTTGATCGTGGCTGCCCAAGGCATAGAGCACCTCTGCTTCTCGATCAAACAACCGTCGAGCCGTGCTCAGCGAATCGCTATCGGTAATCTGTGGTTTCAGTTGTTTGACCACACAGGAGGGTCTTCCGGGTAAGTGCCAATCTTCCGCCAAGTAGGTTCGACCAAACCCACCGCCGCCAAGATTTCGCACAATCTGGTAACGTCCGCCAACTGTTTTTCCCAGCATAAAAGTAGCTCTGTTTTTAGCAGTAACGTTTGAATAGGGTTAGCCAACTCCAGATCACACCTTTTGAGAACGTCACGACAGTCAACAGAAAATAGACTGACACAACTACAACGCTTGACGATCAATTCACCGATCGATTCAACAGGGGACTTTTCTAGCCAATCCTAGGGACGATTGAGGATCTAAAGTTTACCTGACAATCAATGGGAGTTTGTCCAAAACGCTCCTAGATAGGCAAACCTTAACGAAACAGTGATTGGCTTATGAAGGGTAGACTTGCCCGGTGACAATTTGTGCCTTTTTGCTTAGTATTCACCACCACTCCACCCTATCGATCGTTTTCAAAATCTTGATGAAGCTAACTAGAAGCTTGGTTAAGATTGAATAAATCTTTGCTCGAAATTGGGTTGACAACCGTAGTTTCACGCAGAGTTGCTGTGGTTAGCTATTTTCCCTGGGCTATTGCCTGACGGAGTTCTTAAGCAGAGGCATGATGATTAAAATACAGCCTTACACACCGTTCTATACTCAACCAATCATTGACTTAATTTTGACTATTCAACAGCAGGAATTTGGTCTACCCATTACTCTAAATGCACAGCCGGATTTACTAAAAATTGCTGAATTTTATCAAGCTAAGAAAGGAAATTTTTGGATCGCAGTGGAGAGCGATCGGGTGATTGGCACGATCGCCCTAATCGACATCGATAATCATCAAGGCGTTCTACGGAAAATGTTTGTCCATCCCCACTACAGAGGTAAAGCGTTGGGGGTGGGGCAAACCCTGTTGGAGACACTGCTGAATTGGGCGATCGAACACTCTATTTACGAAATCTATTTGGGAACCGTAGAGGTATTTAAGGCGGCACATCGCTTCTATGAAAAGAATGGATTTGTCCAAATTCCCCCCGAAGAATTACCCAGTACCTTTGCCTTGATGCCGGGAGACACCCGATTTTATCGACATAGGGGTGAAATCCTTGAAAACTGCTAAATTCACTGCTTAGGGAGCCTGTTTGACTTTGCTATACTGAAGTCGCTCAAGACAACTGGTTCTACGGAATTTCATGCAGCCGACTGACCCCAGCAAATTTACTGAAAAAGCCTGGGATGCGATCGCCAAATCCCAGGAGGTAGCGCGACAATTTAGGCGACAACATTTAGAGGTTGAGCACTTGGCGATCGCCCTGCTCGAACAGGAGGGCGGTACGGCTAAAAATTTCTTGGTTCGGGCTGAGATTGACCCGATCCGTCTCAAACAGCAACTCGAAGATTTTGCCAAACGCCAACCCAGGGTTTCCATGTCCGATGATGGCAACCTCTACCTGGGGCAAGGGCTAGAGATCATGCTCGACAAAGCCGAAGCTGCCCGACGGACGTTTCAAGATGGCTACATTTCTGTGGAACATCTGCTGATGGCATTGGCGGAGGAAGATCGAGTTGGGCGGCGACTATTTCGGTCATTAGGAGTTGAGGCAAAGCAGTTGGAAACGGCGATTAAAGCCGTGCGTGGTAGTCAAAAAGTCACTGATCAAGCCCCCGAATCTCGCTACGATGCCTTAGAGCGCTATGGACGTGACCTGACTGAGCAGGCAAGAGCGGGTAAACTCGACCCAGTGATCGGGCGGGATGAAGAAGTCCGGCGGGTAGTGCAGGTTTTATCACGGCGAACAAAGAATAATCCGGTATTGATCGGGGAACCGGGGGTGGGCAAAACAGCGATCGCCGAGGGTTTAGCCCAGCGAATCACCAACGGGGACGTGCCAGAGTCGTTAAAAAATCGCCGCCTGATCAGCCTGGACATGGGGTCGCTGATCGCCGGAGCTAAGTATCGCGGCGAGTTTGAAAATCGCCTGCGGGCGGTGTTGCGAGAGGTGACAGAATCGGACGGGCAAATTGTCCTATTTATTGATGAAGTTCACACAGTTGTGGGAGCGGGAGCCAGCCAAGGCACCATGGATGCTGGCAACCTGCTAAAGCCGATGTTGTCGCGGGGAGAGCTGCGCTGTATTGGCGCCACTACCCTGGATGAGTACCGTAAACACATCGAAAAAGATCCGGCATTGGAACGGCGATTTCAGCAGGTTTATGTGGGGCAGCCCTCCGTGGAGGATACAATCTCGATTTTGCGCGGACTAAAGGAGCGCTATGAGGTCCACCACGGAGTGCAGATTGCAGATTCTGCCTTGGTGGCGGCGGCAACGCTGTCCGATCGCTATATCAGCGATCGCTTCTTGCCCGACAAAGCCATCGACTTGGTGGACGAGTCGGCTGCCATGTTGAAGATGGAAATCACCTCTAAACCCGTGGAGCTAGAAACCATCGATCGCCGCTTGACGCAGTTGAAAATGGAAAAGCTGTCCTTAGAACGAGAGGGGCAGCAACTTAGCCCGATCGCCTTCCAGACCTCTTCAGAACGACTAAAGCGGATTCAGCAGGAAATTGCAGAACTGACGACTAAGCAACAAGCCCTCAATAAACAGTGGCAGGAAGAAAAGGAACTCCTCGACGCCATCAAAGACCTAAAGCAGCAGGAAAATGACCTGCGGCTGCAACTGGAGCAGGCGGAACGGGGAGGAGAATTGGGCGATCTAGACGCACTGGCAAAAGCCTCAGAACTGCGCTATGGTCGTTTACCCCGACTGCAACAGGATCGAGAAGCCAAGGAAGGAAAACTGTTGGAGATCCAGTCCCAAGGAACTACGTTGTTGCGCGAACAAGTCACCGAGGCAGACATTGCCGAAATCGTGGCAAAGTGGACGGGCATTCCTGTCACCCGGTTGATGGAAACGGAACGGCAAAAACTATTGCAATTGGAGCACCAACTCCATCAGCGAGTGATCGGGCAAGATGAAGCGGTGGTGGCGGTGGCGGCGGCGATTCGGCGGGCGCGGGCGGGGATGAAAGATCCGGGTCGCCCGATCGGCTCATTTTTGTTTATGGGTCCGACGGGAGTGGGTAAGACGGAACTGGCGCGGGCACTGGCAGATTGCCTATTCGACACCGACGATGCCTTGGTGCGGCTAGACATGTCGGAGTACATGGAAAAGAATTCGGTTGCCCGTTTGATTGGGGCACCCCCTGGTTATGTCGGCTATGAGGATGGCGGGCAACTGACGGAAGCCGTGCGTCAACACGCCTACTCGGTTCTATTACTCGACGAGGTGGAAAAAGCCCATCCCGATGTCTTTAATATCCTGCTGCAAATGCTGGACGATGGGCGAGTGACGGATTCCCAAGGACGCACTGTGGATTTTCGCAACGTCGTGGTGGTGATGACCAGCAACATCGGCAGCGATCACATTTTGGATGTATCGGGGGATGAGTCGCAATATGAGGAGATGCGCAAGCGGGTGTTGCAGGCATTGCGATCGCACTTCCGCCCAGAATTCCTCAACCGCGTGGATGACATTATTTTGTTCCATCCCCTCAGCTTGAAGGAGTTGCAACAGATCGTGGGGATTCAGCTTCAGCGCTTGCGCCGATTGCTGGGTCAGCAAAAAATTAGTCTGGAGCTGACCTCAGCCGCCCAACACTACATCGCGGAGGTGGGCAATGACCCAGTGTATGGGGCGCGTCCGTTAAAGCGGGCGATCCAGAAAGAGTTGGAGAACCCGATCGCCACTAAATTGCTGGAAAACGTGTTTGTGGAAGGCGACACAATCTTAGTAGATCTGCGGGAGGGTGGGCTCAGCTTCACCAAAAAACTGCTGACGACTAACAATGCTTTGAAGGTTGTGCCTCAAGTATTGGCGGCGGAAAATTGATGGGAATGGCGCACTGGGCGAGCCAGTTCACGGAATGTGTAGTTCTGTAGGTTCAGCTCTAAACCAGCCATACAATAATATAGAGAAGCTTTTCCCAACAATTTTGCCAAACGATGCCTATCCTACCCTGCTGATTTGATTAAGGCTGGGTGATTTTATGAGGATTGATGCCATCTAAGGGGGGGCGATCGTTGGGAGGCTCGGTGATTCTACGCCCAAGTATTTTCCACCCACAGGTGTGATGGAGCCATGGATGCTTCCTCCAACTATGGGGATTCCTGCGGAAATTGTCTAGATTTTGTGTCCGGGTAAACCGATTGAAGTGGTTGATTGTGCAACCCTAGGTCGGGCAATAGAATTGTCTTTGGGGGCAGATTTGAAAGTTGTCGTGGAGATGGCTCGCAAGCATGCGACTCATGCCAATCAAAATGAAATCTACGACAACATTGTGAACTATCTCAACCTGCAATGAGTGCATCTAAAAGTCGGGTCGATCGAGCGTTTTTGTGGTACGAACAACACCACTATGGTCAAGCAGAAGCGGAACTGCGCTTAGCCCTAGTAGACGATCCGCAGCACACCGTTGCCTGCGCACTCTTGGCGCTCTGCCTGATGCACCTCAAACACTATGGAGAGGCAACGGATGCCGCCCATCGAGCCATTCGATTGGATCCGACTCTGCCCTTTGGCTTCTATGCCCTCGCCCATGTGCTGAATGCACGACACCGCTTACCCGATGCCGAAGCGGCGATCGCCCAAGCCATTCGCCTTGATTCTGGACGAGTCGAATTTTTCTCACTACAATCAGCGATCGAATTTGATCGGGGCAACTGGGATGCTGCCCTAGCGGCGGCTGAGCAAGGGTTGCAATGTCATGGCGATCATCTCGGTTGCACCAACCTACGCGCCATGAGTCTGGTGAAACTCAATCGGGCGCAGGAAGCAATGGATTCCATCCAACAAGCGCTGACCCGTTATCCTGACAATGCCTCCGTGTATGCCAACCACGGTTGGCTGTTGCTAGCACAAGCTCGCCCTGTTGAGGCAATGCATGCCTTTCGAGAGGCGCTGCGCCTTGACCCCCACCTAAAATGGGCGCGACAGGGGGTGATTCAAGCGTTTAAGGCACGCAAGCCTCTGTATCAATGGATGCTGCGCTACTTTTTGTGGATGAGCCAGTTAAGCCTGCGCACCAAATGGTTGATTGTCGGCATGGGTTGGTTGGCGGCTCAGTTGCTCGGACCGTTCCTCTGGTTCTATCTTTTATTTGTTTTTCTAACGTGGGTGGCAGACCCGGTGGCGACGCTGTTATTGCGGCTCGATCGCTATGGTCGGCTGGTGCTCTCTGAACGGGAAATTAGGGCATCCAATTGGGTGGCTGGGTTGTTAGGAGTTGCGTTGGCGAGTTTGAGCGTGGGGCTATGGCTGCAAACTCCGATTATGCTGATCAATAGTTTTGTCTGGGGAATGCTAATTGTCCCAGTTAGTGCAATTTTTCACTGCGCGGAGGGCGGACCTCGGCGCACCATGACCCTCTACACGGTGGTATTAGCTGCGATCGGCTTAAGTGGATTAGCGATCGCCATTGTGCAAGGACTGGGGATAGTAGCGAGCTCCATTTTACTGATTTTTTTGCTAGGGGCGTTTATCTCTGGTATCTTGGCTAACGTTTTACTGCAACAACAACCCCAGGTGTAGCAGCCGTTTTTCCCAAAGAAATTTATGATTGTTTTATAGCTACAGCCAAGAACAATTAGGGCACGGATGGGTTTGTAAACCCGCCTGGGGCGATCGAAACCCCCGTCCTGGTTGCTTTGGCGATCGCTATAGTATTCCTTAGAAAGTAACCAGACAGCGCTTATGGAAACGATTTTGGAACGTGGCAATATTAGCATCCACACCGAAAACATCTTTCCCATCATTAAGAAGTGGCTTTACTCAGACCATGAGATCTTCCTGCGCGAGCTGATTTCTAACGGGGTAGATGCGTTGAAAAAGCTCGATATGGTGGCTCGATCGGGCGAGTATGCGGGAGAGCTGGGGGAGCCAGCGATCGAAATTGCGATCGACAAGGAAAAGAAAACCCCTCTCCATCTCCGACAACGGCATCGGCATGACGGCGGATGAGGTCAAGAAGTACATCAATCAGGTGGCTTTCTCCAGCGCAGAAGAATTCGTTGAAAAGTACAAAAATAGCACCGATCAGCAGATCATTGGGCATTTTGGCTTGGGCTTCTATTCCTCCTTTATGGTGGCGTCAACGGTTGAAATCGACACCCTGTCTTACCAGGAAGGAGCACAACCCGTTCATTGGACGTGCGACGGCTCAACGCAGTTTGAGTTGAGTGAATCGAGCCGCACCCAGCGGGGCACAACTGTCACCCTCACCCTAATGGAGGACGAGCTAGAATACCTAGAACCCTATCGCATCAAGCAGTTGATCAAAACCTACTGCGATTTTATGCCCTATCCAATCACCTTGGAGGGCGAGCAGATCAACCGCCAAAATGCTCCGTGGAAAGAATCCCCCAGTGCTCTAACCAAGGAAAATTACTCGGAATTCTACAATTACCTCTATCCGTTTCAAGAAGAACCCTTGTTATGGGTGCATTTGAACACCGATTACCCATTTGTGGTAAATGGCATTCTCTATTTTCCCAAGCTCAAGCCGGATGTGGATGTCACCAAAGGGCAGATCAAGTTGTTCTGCAACCAGGTGTTTGTCAGTGACAACTGCGAAGAGGTGGTTCCCAAATTCCTCCTCCCCTTGCGCGGCGTGATCGACAGCATCGACATTCCCCTCAATGTTTCCCGCAGTTTTTTGCAGAACGATCGCACCGTCCGCAGGATTGCCGATTACATTGCCAAAAAAGTGGGCGATCGCCTCAAAGAACTCTATCGGGACGATCGCACTGCCTACGTGGAGAGCTGGAAAGACCTGGGAACGTTTGTCAAGTTTGGCTCGATGAACGACGACAAGTTTAAAAAGCAGGTAGAGGATATCCTGATCTATCGCACTACTTGGGCGGCTTCCCCATCGGAGGCAGCCACCCCTGCCGTGCAGGTGCAAACCGACGATAGCGATGTCTGGCAAGAGGTCAGCGCTGGAACGGCTGAACCCGCTTTGCCCTACACGACGTTGAAGGACTACCTAGAACGCAATCGCGATCGCCACGAAAACCGTGTGTTTTATTGCACTGACGAGCAAGCCAGGCCACCTACGTTGAGTTGCACAAAAATCAAGGGTTAGAAGTCCTGTTCATGGATTCCTTCATCGACTCGCATTTCATCAATTTTCTGGAGCGGGAGTATCCCGATGTGCGGTTCTCCAGAGTGGATGCTGATCTAGACGACCAGTTGATCGATCCAGCCAAAGGGGATGAATTGGTTGACCCCAAAACCAACAAGACCCGGAGCGAGCAGGTGAAGGAACTGTTTGAACAAGCGTTGAACAAACCCAAGGTGACGATTCGAGCCGAGGCGTTGAAGGCGGAAAATGCTGAAACCGCACCCCCAGCGATCGTCCTATTGCCCGAAGCCCTCCGCCGACTCCAAGAACTCAATGCTTTTATGTCCCAACAAAGCGTCCAGTTTCCGGAAGAACACACCCTGTTGGTCAACACCTGCCCATCCCTTGATTCAAAAGCCTACTGACCTTGAGTCAGGGCAACCTCCTAC
>JAAUSV010000047.1 GCA_012032525.1 Leptolyngbyaceae cyanobacterium SL_7_1 | reverse complement strand
GGTTTGATCAGCGATCGCCAGTATTGACGGCGTTCCCAGCCAGTTCAATGACGCCAGCGGCAGGCTGCGCTTTGCCGAAAAATTGATCCGTCTGGAGGGGGTGCGAGCGCGTTACGGAGCCATTCCCGCCCAAGCCGCCGGAACCATTCACCTGGAAGAGGGCTACGACTTAACGGCGCAGGCGCGATCGACCTCGGCTTCTGCCGTACTGGAGACCTTCGACCTCAGCCTACCTGTAGACGTGGTCGGAGCCTTTGATAGCGATTTGCGCCTGACTGGAGCACTAAACGAACCCCAGATCGCCGCTGTAGTGCGAAATACTCAGCCCGTTCGCGTCGATCGGGTGAATTTTGCCAGCGTGCGTACCCAGTTTGACCTCACCCCCCAAGGGGTAGTGATCAACCAGTTAGAAGCCCTACCCACAGAGGGTGGCTCGATCGTGGGCGAGGGTGGCGTTACCTTTGGGGAATCGGGGGCATTAGACCTGACTTTTCTGGCAAACAATTTGCCAGGGACGGCGATCGCCCGTCGCTATGGCTTGACCTCCCCCACAATTACGGTGGGACAAGTCGATGCCACAGCACAGATCACAGGCAGTTACGATGCAGTGCAAACGCTAATTCAGTGGCAGGCACCCGCGGCTACCTATCCAGGTCGAGGCGAGATTCTGATTGCTGGCGAGCAAATCCAACTGCGAAATACCACGCTTGCTGTGGGGGGTGGGCAGGTGACTGCCACGGCAACTTCCAACCAAGGACGCTGGCAGGCAGCAGTAAATGCGGCAGGGGTGCAGCTCAATCGATTGGCGGCGGCAGGACGGGGAGTGTTTACGGGGCAGGCGCGGTTGTCAGGCACATTGGCAGAACTCAACCCCAACGGCATCCAAGCTCAAGCCGAGGGACAACTGCGGCTGGGGGATGGCACGGTGGATGTCACCGGAGCCCTCGATCGCGGACGTTGGCAAGCCCTGGCGCGGGGCAACCGCATCCAACTCAACCAACTGTCGCCCAATCTGCCTGCCAATCTACAGGGGTTGTTGAGTGGGAATGCTCGCCTGTCGGGAACGCTGGCAGCATTAAATGTCAATGGCATCCGGGCAGAGGGCACTGGACAACTCCAGATTGCCGAGGGCACGATCGATCTGACCGCCGGACTCGATCGCGGTCAGTGGCAGGCATTGATTCGCGGGGCGGGGGTGCGGTTGAGCCAGGTTTCCTCCCAGTTGCGGGGAGAATTTGATGGGGCGTTGCGGGTCTCTGGAAGTCTGGCGAATCTGTCACCCCAGGGAGTGCGGGCAACCGGAACCGTGCGGTTGTCCGAGGGGTTGTCACTGCTTAATCGTCCGACGGTTGCCGATATTCGTTGGACGGGCGATCGCCTGTTGATCGATCGGGCTACGGCTCCTGGCTTCAGTGCCAATGGCTTTGTGGCAGCTCAGTTTGCTGGAGGAGCTAGCATTGGCAACTTTGACCTCAACGTTCGCCTGCAAGACTATGATCTGAGTAGTTTGCCAAGCCTCGCCCCTCAACAACCCCAGCTTTTTGGCTCAGCCAATTTTGCTGGGCGGATAGTAGGGACACCAGCCGCTCCCAATCTGACCGGGGAGTTGCAGTTGAATGATTTTGTCCTGAGCACGGGTGAGGGGGCAGCGAACCAATTTGTCTTTGACCCAATCCTGGCAGGGGAGGTGCGCTACGTTGCCGAGGGTGGGTTCAATCTCGATTTGATGGGACAAACCGATCGGATTGCTCTGCAACTCGATCCTCAAAATCGCCCGGTTTCCTTCCTGATTCAGCAGGAGCAATTGTTTGCTGAGGGAGAACGGCAGGGGGACATCCTATTTGCTGATGTCCGCAACTTTCCACTGGCGGTGCTAAATGTGGTGCCCACGGTGCAACAACGCACGGGCGGTGTCGGGGGGCAATTGACGGGCGATTTTCAAATTAACGTGGCAAATCTTTCTAACCCAGCGATCGCCGGACAAGTGGCGATCGCTGAACCAGCGATCGGCTACATTGAAGCAACCGCGTTTGCCGGAGAATTTACCTATGCCAATGGCGTTGCCGACCTGCGGGGGGGAGAGTTAACCTTCCCCAACAGTCGCTATCTAATCACTGCCAATGTGGATTCCCGATCCTCGGAGCTAGAGGGGCGGGTGGTTGCCGATCGGGGCAACATTGAAGATTTGCTGGTGGCATTGCAATTTTTTGATATCACGGACTTTCAGCGAGGCATTAATACTCCAGCGTACGATGAGGCAGCGGCAGTGGGAGAGCTTGCCCTAGGCGTGGCGGGGCAGCCCGTGATCGATCAACTGCGCCGCTATTTTGAAATCGTGGCGCTCTACGAACAGCAACAGCGACAGCAGGCTCAAGCCCAACGATTGCCAGATCTCTCGGAGTTGCGTGGTTCATTTACTGGCACGGTTGATCTCTCTAGTTCCCCCGCCGCCGGGTTGATTGCCAATTTTGATTTGGATGGAGACGACTGGCGTTGGGGCAAACGCTACCGAGCAGAGGATGTGACGATCGACGGGACGTTTGACAATGGCGTTGTCACTGTTTTCCCAGCGGAACTGAGAACGGGCGATCGCCTCGTGGCATTTTCCGGTCAGGTGGGCGGTACTCAGCAATCGGGGCAACTCCGCATTCAACAGATCCCGGTGGAAGACCTACGAGAGTTGGTGCGACTGCCGATCGAGGTCGAGGGCGATTTAAATGCAACGGCGACCTTGGCTGGGACTGCTCAAAACCCCCAGGTGATTGGACAGTTAAATGTCACCAACGCCACCCTCAACAATACTCCGGTGCAGGAGGCGGGGGGCTTTTTTGGCTACAACGATGCCCGCCTCACCTTTAATGGTCAGGTGATTGTTAGTGAACCAGAACCACTGGTAGTGCAAGGCAGTCTGCCCTTTCCCTTCCAGTTTATGGACACGAACCCGCTGCAAGAGGGCATCGATCTCGCCCCTGGGATTCCGCTCACCGATGAGATTGCCCTAAATATTCGGGTGCGCGACCAAGGGCTGGCATTGCTCAACGTCTTGACCCGCAATCAGTTGATGTGGGAATCCGGTACAGGGGAAGTAAATGTGTCGGTGAGCGGCACCTTGCAACAACCCCAAACGGAGGGGTTGCCCGCTTTCGAGATGCGACCTTTAGTTCGGCGGCGCTGCCTGAACCAGTCACCGGGGTAACTGGACTAATAAATTTTAATGTCGATCGGATTCAAGTGGTAGACCTGCAAGGACAATTCAGCCAAGGGTTGGTGTCTGCCGTTGGCACCTTACCGATTTTTACAGGAGCGCGTCCATTCCTCGCCACCGAAGCGGGCGACGCAGAACAACCGTTGACAGTCGTTCTAGAAGGGTTGGAGCTGGAATATCAAACCGCCAACCAGCAAGAGCTATACGACGGGCGGGTGGATGCTCGCGTCACCCTGACTGGCGCTGCCCTCGCTCCCCGCATTGGCGGCGAAATTACCTTAAGTCAAGGACAGGTTTCGATTCCAGACGGCACCCAACCAATTACGACCCCTGCGACCCCAGCCAGTGGGGCGGGCACCACGGAAAACACCTTTTTCACGCCTCCTGAATTGGCAAATCTAAGAATCGTTTTGGGCGATCGCCTGCTGGTAAACCGCGATCCGGTGCTCAGTTTTGTGGTTGATGGTGACCTGATTGTGGATGGCACCTTTGACAACCTGCGCCCCAACGGTCAGGTAAACCTGCTGGCTGGGCAGGTAAATTTGTTTACCACCCGGTTTAGTTTGGTGCGCAACTACGATAACGTTGCCCGGTTTACCACAGAAAATGGGTTAATGCCCACCGTGGATGTGCGCTTGCGAACGTCCGTCTTGGAAACAACCCGCAGTGTGCAGTTTGAAGCGGCATCCCCCTTTGCTAGCTCCGAAATTGAGGAGCAACCCATTAGCAATTTTGGCAGCCTCCGAACCGTTCAAATTGAAGCCAGCGTACAAGGGCTTGCGGAGGAGGCACTGGATAATCTGGAGCTGACGAGCGATCCGCAGCGCTCCCAGGGTGAGATTATTGCCCTGCTAGGGGGTGGTTTTGTCAATACCCTGGGGCAGGGAAATGAGGTGTTGGCGATCGCCAACTTGGCAGGGTCCGCGTTCCTAACCAGCATTCAAGACCTTATTGGCAATGCCCTAGGGGCAAGCCGATTTAGCCTGTTTCCCACAAGCATTAGTTCTAGTGAAGACCGCACCTCTTCCTTTGGGGTTGCCGCTGAGTTGGGCTATGATCTCACCCCCGACCTATCGATTTCGGCGCTGCAAATCCTGACAGACGAAAACGTTCCTCCCCAACTCAACTTGGGCTACCGAATTAATGAGGAGTTTCGCCTGCTGGGTTCAACTAACTTCTCCAACGAAAATCGTCTGCTTCTGGAATACGAAATTCGGTTTTAGGGTTGCCACAGGATAAGATAAATCATCAGTTGCAATTCTTTACACTCAGCAACTCCCCAGACTGCTGTGTTAAAATCGCGTTGTGAAGGTTATTTTCGGTTTTGGAAATTTGTTTTGTTGACAAGTGTTTCTCCGAATCTAATTTCTCTACACTTCTTTGATTTTGGAGATAATGCATGTCTATTTACGTTGGTAACCTGTCCTATGAGGTTACTCAGGAAGATCTTGAGCGCACCTTTGCCGAATACGGCACTGTAAAGCGAACTCAATTGCCCACCGATCGGGAAACGGGACGCTTCCGTGGCTTTGCCTTTGTCGAAATGGGGACTGAGGAAGAAGAAGCCGCCGCGATCGAAGCTCTAGATGGAGCTGAGTGGATGGGTCGCGACCTCAAGGTCAACAAGGCCAAGCCTCGTGAAGACCGGAGTTCGTCCTCCGGTGGCTGGGGTGGCAACAACCGTCGCAACGATCGACGCTACTAAGCTGCCCAAGCCCAAGCGTTAAATGACGCTTAACTTTTCAGAGTCTCTAGCCGATGGAGGCGCTGCTCTATTCGGCTAGAGGCTTTTTGCGTTCCACGCAGCTCGCTAGAGACTTTTATGAGGGAGATCCACTATGACTCAAATCGTTGTTGGTGAAAACGAAGGCATTGAATCTGCGCTGCGACGGTTTAAGCGCCAGGTTTCCAAGGCAGGCATCTTTCAAGACATGCGCAAAAATCGCCATTTTGAAACGCCGCTGGAGAAAGAAAAGCGCAAAGCCCTCGCTAAACAAAAGCAGCGGAGACACTACTCTCGCCATTAGCTCCCATGATTGATGAACTGTAGCAACGGTAGTCAGACAAGGGAATTGGTGGGGCATGGGCATTACGCACGCCCAATCATCTTTTCCATTGCCCTGGCGATCGCTACATTAGAACGATTTGAATCACGCAACTTGAGGGGACGACGGAATTTTATGAATATTCACGAGCTTTTGAGTCGCTATGCCGCCGGACAACGAAACTTTAGCGATTTGAGTTTAATCGCCGTCAAGCTGAGGAGTGTCAATCTCAGAAATGCCAATTTTAGCGGGGCAAATCTGACGAGTGCCAATTTGAGCCATTGCCAATTGAGTGGCGCAGATTTTCGTAATGCTCGGTTGGGGAATGTGGATTTTAGCAATTCCAATCTGACTGGCGCCAACTTCGCGGGTGCCACGTTGGTTGGGGCTAATCTGACCAATGCCAATCTGACTGAAGCCAATCTTTCTAAAACTGACCTGAGCAATGTCAACCTGACTCAGGCACACCTACGCCATGCCACCTTGCCAAGTAAGGACAGTCAGGAAATCTCTGCAAAATAAGCTGTCAACGCAGGGTGTGTATTCCTTCAACTCCTTGTGGGATGGATGTTGTAGCTATTAATATGCGCATTGCGTTTGTTAGCAATTTTGCAGGAAAATTCTAGGCATTTGCATTGTCAAATTCTGTCTTTCCAAGATTCCCGGCTTCTCTAGGAAGCCGAGAATCTTGGTGGGTAGGGGGTTGTAATTATGACGCTGAGGATCGAATAGCTGTAGCCTCGACGATCGCTCCCCTGCAACCTACCTCTACTTCGCTTCCATCCAATTTTGTCCCACATTCACTTCAACCTTTAGCGGCACGCTCAACTCCACCGCTGATTCCATCGTGGATTTGATCTGTGGTTCTAGTGCCTGCCACTCATCGGGGTGCACCTCAAACACTAATTCATCGTGCACTTGTAGCAATAATTGAGCCTTGTGCGTCTTCAGCAGCTCGTGTAGTTGGATCATGGCAATCTTAATAATGTCGGCACTTGATCCTTGAATTGGAGCATTCGCCGCTGCCCGCAGAAGCTGGGCATCAAACTGATCACGGGTGCGAATTTTACCGAGATCGATCGAATCAGGGTCGCTACCTCGAAGCGCTTTCAAGCCATCGCTACCAAAATTGAAATAGCGTCGCCGACCAAGGATCGTTTCCACATAGCCGTTGGCGATCGCCTCTCGCTGCATCTGTTGGAGGTAGGCAAAAACATTGGAATAGCGATCGTTGAACCGTTCGATAAAAATCTTTGCCTGCGACGTGGCAAACCCTGACTCCCGCGCAAACCGCTGCGCTCCCATGCCATAGATCACACCGAAATTGATCACCTTGGCTAATCGCCGCTCCTCCGCAGAAATTTCGTCTTTTTCAAACAGGAGTCGGGCGGTCAGGGCGTGAATGTCCTGATTATTTTGATAAGTCTCCAGTAGCACGGGTTCTTGACTGAGGTGTGCCAAAATGCGCAACTCAATTTGGGAATAGTCTGCCGCCACCAATAGCCAGCCTGGTTCTGGCACAAACGCTTTGCGAATCTGGCGACTAAATGCCGTGCGGATGGGAATGTTTTGCAGGTTGGGGCTAGAGGAGGAGAGCCGTCCAGTGGAGGTAATGGTTTGGTTGAAATCGGTGTGTACCCGCTGTGTGTCAGGACGCACCAACAGCGGCAGGGCATCTACATAGGTGGATTTTAATTTTGACAGGGTGCGGTATTCCAAAACGGCATCCACGACTGGATGATCGCCCTGCAATTTCTCCAGGGTGGCGGCGTCGGTGGAATATCCTGTTTTCGTTTTGCGCGATTTGCGTCGATCTAACCCCAGTTTGTTGAACAGCAGCTCGCCTAACTGCTTGGGCGATCCCAGGTTAAATTTTTCTCCAGCATCTTCGTAGGCTTTTTGCTCGATCGCCGCTAAATCTTGCTCCAGCTTCTGGGAAAATTCCTTCAAGTACGCCTGATCAATGTGCACCCCTGTGTATTCCATCTCCGCCAGCACGGGTTCTAGCGGTTGCTCCACCTCTAGCAGCAGCCGATGCAAGGCGGGAACTTGGTCTAACTCTGCCCGTAATCGGGGAACCAGATTAAACGCCGTATAGACATCCATGCCACAGTAGTCCGCCACCGCAGCGATCGCCACATCCGCGATTGTTTTGCCCTTGCCCACTAGATCTTCGTAACTGGTGGCATTGATCCCCAGATACTTGCGTCCTAGTTCCAACAGATTGTGCGTCCCCTCCGGGTTGATCACGTAGCTGGCAAGCATGGTATCAAACACCACCCCCGCTAGCTCAATTCCCTGACAACGCAACACCAGTCGATCAAACTTGGCATTTTGCATGACCTTGGGATACTTGGCATCCTCCAAAATCGGACGCAATGCCGATAGCACTAAATCCTGCGGCAGATTGGCTCCTTGGGAATGGTTGAGGGGGAGGTAGGCGATCGCATCTAGCTCCTCTCCCCAACAGCAGCCAATGCCCACCAACTGGGCATCCCGTGGTTCCAGGCTAGTGGTTTCCGTATCCCAGGCGATCGGGGTTTGGGGGTCAGTGTAGGTTTGTAGCCTTGCCACCAATTCTGCTAACTGCGCTGGCGAAGTAATGATTTGGGGGGTAATCAGAACGGGAGTTTGGCTTTGGGCGGTTGCCGTGTCTTCCGCGCTAAAAAACCAGAGATCCCCCGACTCCGGTTCAGGAAATTTTTCTGGTGGTGCTGAGATTTCTGGCTCGGCTTCCCCGCTAAATTGGCGTTGCAGTTTCTGTACCTTGCTGAGGAACGATCGAAACTCTAACTTCTCCAAAATGGGGATCAGCGCCTCATCATCCAAGCCCTGCAACTTGCATTCCTCCCAGCGCAGTTCCAGTGGTACGTTCAAGTGGAGCTGTGCTAGATACTGGGAATGGCGGGCATCTTCAAACCCCGCTTCCAGTTTTTTGCGAGTCGCCCCCTTGATCTGATCGAGGGACGCATACACCTTTTCGAGGGAACCGTAGGCAGCTAGCAACTGCACAGCCGTTTTGTCACCAATCCCCTTGACACCCGGAATGTTGTCAGAGGCATCCCCACAGAGCGCCTTGTAGTCTACCACTTGGGAGGGTAGGATGCCCATTTTTTGCTGAACTTCCTCCGCTCCAAACTCACGGGGCGGCGGAGTGCCTTTGCCGTAGACGGTGCTGAGGTAGAGTACGGTGACATTCCGATCGGGATCAATCAATTGGAACAAATCCCGATCGCCCGTGAGGATTTTTACCCGAAAGCCATCTCGGCTGGCGCGACAGGCTAACGTGCCAATCACATCATCCGCCTCATAGCCTGGAATTGAGACAATCGGCAGATGCAAAGCAGTCAGCAACTCTTGAAGATTGATTAAGTCTGGAAAGAAATCCTCTGGCGCGTCCGGTCTGCCCTCCTTGTAGGTCTGATCTGCCTCATGGACGAAGGTGGGTTCTCCCGGATCAAAGGCGATCGCACATACCCCGGCTTCTCCATTTCCATCGTGTCTAGCAGTGATTTGAAGAATCCATAGGAAACGCTGGTAGGAATCCCTGTGGAAGTCCGCAACCCCCCGTCACGCCCTTTAGCGTGGGCAAAGTAGGAGCGAAAGGCAAGGGAATGTCCATCGATTAGCAGGACGGTAGGCGGAGTGGCGGCTGTCATGGCGGCAATTCAGGCGATAAAAAATCAACACAAGAGACAAATCTTCTTCTTCTTCTCGTTCCCATTTTGAACGTGTTTCCTTATCTTAGTGATATTTGGAAAGGATGAAGGTGGAGGGCGGAAGAGAGAAGACGGAAGAGAGAAGACGGAAGAAGAAGGGAGGTAGAAGAGTGATTTTAGGACAGTACATCTTTCGTCCCGTATGCTTACCCGTATCCTTATTTGTTAACCCATTCAGGAGAAACCTCCCGCAATCTGATTCAACCCATAGAATTTAGCTAAGGTCGGTAGCAAGTGGATAATAGTATCCTGGTAGAAATGAACGAATTGGAACATTGCTACAAAGTGTTGGGGCTAGAGCCTGGGGCGTCACTTGAGGAAGTGAACCAGGCTTACAAGGATCTGGTGTTTATTTGGCATCCCGATCGGATTCCCCGCGACAATCCCCGCTTACAAGAAAAAGCCGAGGAAAAGCTAAAGGAATTGAACCACGCCCGCGATCGCCTCCGGTCTCACCAGCGCGACCTCAAAGCCCAACCTGCCCCTACTCCCAGCCCGCCTAAGCCTTCCTACTCCAAAGCATCCTACCGCCGATCCTATAGTTATTCACCCCCACCGCGATCGCAATCCTCCTCCAGCTCATCCTCCCAACAGTCCAGCCAGCAGTCCAGCCAGCACACGGCTCGTCCTAATTACCAGTCCAATTCCTCGAACCATTCCAATTCCTCGAACCATTCCAATTCTTCAAGCCAGACTCGCTATCAGAGCTATTACTACCAATCTCAGCCAAATCAGTCTACTTCAAACGGGCACTACACCAACTCCGCCTCCTCCAACGGTCAATCGTCGTCCAATGGTCAATCTAAAAAATCGAACCCTGACCTCAGCGGCGCAGACCTAGCTGGAGCCAACCTGCGTGAGAAAGATCTGTCCTACCGCAATCTGAGCAACGCCAATCTGAGCAATGCTAACCTCAGCGACGCTTTCTTGCATCGAGTGGATCTCAATGGAGCCAACTTACAAAAAGCCAACCTGTTTCGGGCTAATCTGCTGGAAGCCAATTTAAAGAATGCCAATTTGCAAGACGCCAATTTGATCGGCGCGGATCTGAGTGGCGCGGATCTAAGTGGTGCAGACTTGCGGGGCGCACGGGTGGGGGCGGGCGATCGAATTATGGTCAAGCTCACAGGCGCCATCCTCAAAGGCACGATCATGCCGGATGGCAGGGTAAATTCTTGAGCTTCAAACGATCTCAACCTGCCAGCCAAATTGGCTTAGATCAACCGTGTCGTGATCGGTAATATTGGTGTCGCTCAGTTCCAAATTGTAAAAATCAATCGACTCCGCCTCAAAATAGGGTCCGGCATGCCACGTGCCCATGTTCAGCTTGATGAAGCAATTACCGGGGATGCGAAACGCCACAATTGCTTCCATCTCTGGTGCCGCCAGTGCTGACGCCGGAGCCACTGCGATCAACCACTCCTGTCCCTCCAGCGACCCTAGACACTGCGTACAGTGCTGATGACGTGTGATTCGAGAAAACGATCGCCCCCGCTGATGCAACCGCATGATGTAGAACCGGGGAATGCCGCGATCGAGCACCAATTGGGCATCGGTTTGATCAAATGTCTTGCCATCCTGACTGGCGGTGATCAGTTGCCCATAGGGGCTGAAATTTTCCGGCGTAATCCACTGGGCTTGTAGGGGTTTAACTGCAAGGGGTGACGTCATAGGGCAGGCTTACTCCACAAAGGGAGACTCTGGTTTTAAGTCGCGTTCCATCAGTGCTTCAACGGCTTGTTGAGGTGTGATGGCTCCACTCAATAATAGATAGACTTGGTGGGAAATTGGCATGGAAACCTGCTCCCGCTGGGCGATCGCCACCAACACCTCCGCCGTATTCACGCCCTCCGCCGTTCCCTCAATTTCCGCCAATGCTTGGGTCAACGACTGCCCTGAGCCAATCGGTGTCCCACTTGGTAATTGCGACTGAGGGCACTGTTACAGGTTGCTAGCAGATCGCCCAACCCGGACAACCCATAGAAGGTTTCCGCTTGTCCGCCCAAGTGAGTGCCAATGCGAATGATCTCTGTCAGCGATCGCGTGATCAGGGCTGCCTTGGCATTCGTTCCCAAGTGTAGCCCGTCGCACACGCCCACCGCGATCGCAATCACATTCTTCAGCGTTCCCCCCAATTCCGTTCCCAGGGGGTCGGTGTTGGTGTAGACGCGGAAGCGATCGCCTGCCAATGCCCGTTGCACTGTTGCCGCCGCTGTTTCATCCAAACTGGACACCACCGTTGCAGCGGGTAGTCCTTGATCAATCTCCTTTGACAGGTTTGGACCCGATAACACCACAACCGGATGCTCTGGCAGAGCTTTTTGCCAATTTGGGAGGGGGTGTAGGTGGTGGCAGGATCTAAGCCCTTGGTGGCGCTGATCACCACGGTGTGTGCAGGCAGTGACAGTTGCCCAAGCCGATCGGCTAACTCTCCCACCCCTTTAACCGACACGGCGGATAGGATTAGATCAGTATCCGCTACCATTGTTTCTAGCGAGTCAGCACCCCTGCGCGACCACAACCGAACCGTGTGTCCGTGGCGAGTTGCCAATTTTGCTAACACCGATCCCCAAGCCCCCGCTCCCAGGATGGTTAATGAGATTGATTGAGTAGAAAAATAGACCAAGGCAACATACTTCCTGAAACTGGGCTCGATCGCATCTCCATCGACCCATCCACAGGAGCTGGAATCATCTCTCCGCGAAAGTCAAGGATTTGCACTAACAGTAGGTAGGCAATGCCCAATAATAGAGCGATCGCCCCTGTGACAATGGCAACCAATTTTGAACGATCCATAGAATATCTTACGCCGTTAGGATGGATTGGATTTTTTCACCCATTGTTGTCTAGACTGACATAAAAGTTGGCAAAATTGGCTATTAGCGATTAGCCAACAGTCTAGCGATTAGCGATTAGCAATTAGCCAGCAGCCAACAGCACCCATGACTACAGAATCTCAAGCACTCACGCCCTTTACTGCTAGCGATCGCCCTGCCGTAGTGCAGGTGACAAACTTGACGAAGGTTTATCGCACGGGGTTTTGGTTAAATCAACGGGTAACTCCGTTGCAGGAGTGTTCCTTGGCGGTGTTCCAAGGAGAGACATTTGGTTTGTTGGGTCAAAATGGCGCAGGCAAAACCACGCTATTGAAAACATTGTTGGGGATTATTCGTCCGACCCGGGGGCAGGGGTTGTTGTTGGGACAGCCCTTGGGAGAGCGATCGGTGAAGCAACGGGTGGGCTATTTGCCAGAGAACCCCTATTTCTATGACTACCTGACGGGCTGGGAATTTTTGCAATATACGGCTGGCTTGTTCCAAATTCCCCACACTGTGCAAAAACAACGGATTCCCCAGCTACTAGAAATGGTGGGGTTGGCGGAGTCTACTGCCCGCAGGAAACCGTTGCGGCAATACTCCAAGGGGATGTTGCAGCGGGTGGGCATGGCGCAGGCGTTGATCAACGACCCCGAAGTGGTGTTTTTGGATGAGCCGATGTCGGGGTTAGATCCCCTGGGGCGTTACCAAGTGCGTGAAATCATTCTCTCGCTCAAGGCGGAGGGGAAAACCATCTTTTTCAATAGCCATGTCTTGTCGGATGTGGAGGCAATTTGCGATCGCATTGGCATCCTCGCCCAAGGAGAGCTAATCCACAGCGGTTCTCTGCCAGAGTTGCTGGGCACAACCCAAACCTACCGAGTCAAAGTAAAAAATGGCAGCCAGGAAATCCTCCGACAATGGCTCCCCGATCTGGAATTTCAAGATGGCTACTGGCACGGACGCCTCAAAGGGGAACCCCAGGATTTCCTCACCAGCTTGCGCTTGATGAATGCCAAACTCATCTCCATGCAATTGGCTCGACCTTCGTTGGAGGAGTTTTTGTGGAGCAAGTGAAAGGAATAGGAAGGAGGAGGGAGGAGAGATCAGGGGAATTTAAGATTGCAGATTAGATAAAGTCAAGAATTAGTATTTAGGTAGGGGCGAACGGCGGTTCGCCCGTACTCTAGATTGGGGCGAACCGCCGTTCGCCCGTACAGGGAAATGCCGGAGTTATTTAATTCTCATTGCTTAGCGGTGGGATTGGTTGGGGGATTGTCCTGAGAGGTTAATCCGATCGCTCAACTGTCTCAAGGTGCGGTTCAAATCCACATCGGTTTCCTTTTGTTGAGCAATTTTTTCGCAACTGTAGAGGACGGTGGTGTGGTCTTTGCCGCCAAAGGTTTCGCCAATTTTGGGCAAGCTCAGGTCGGTGTGTTGCCGCATCAGATACATGCCAATTTGCCGCGCCCCGCTGATTTCTCGGCGGCGGGAACTGCTTTTTAGATCGTCGATCGACACATTGTAATTTTCTGCCACCACTGCCATGACGGCTTCGGGGGATGCCTCTACCTGCTCGTTCGGTGGGTTGAGGATCGGTGCAATGTTTTCTACGGTCATCGGCAAGCCGGAGATGGAGATGTAGGCAACCGATCGAATCAGTGCCCCCTCTAATTCCCGAATGTTGGAGGTGTAGCTGGAGGCAATGTATTCGATCACATCTCTGGGTAGGCGCATGTTTTCGTACTCTGCCTTCTTCTGAAGAATTGCCATGCGGGTTTCCAGGTCTGGGGGTTGGATGTCGGCAATTAGCCCCATTGAGAAGCGGGAGCATAGGCGCTCTTGCAAACGAGGGATGTGATTGGGGGGGCGATCGCTCGCCAACACCACCTGCCGACCCGCCTCGTGCAAGGTGTTGAAGGTGTGAAAAAATTCTTCCTGGGTGTATTCCTTGCCTTCGATGAATTGGATGTCATCCACCAACAGCACATCCACCGCCCGATAGAGTTCTCGAAAACTCTGCATACTGTCTTTGCGAATTGCCGCAATCAGATCGTTGGTGAATTGCTCGGTGGACACGTAGAAAATCTTGGCATCGGGGTTGATCTCTAGGCGATAGTGCCCGATCGCCTGCATCAGGTGGGTCTTGCCCAGCCCAACCCCACCACACAGGAACAGGGGATTGAACTCTCGACCGGGGGATTCTGCCACGGCTAGGGCGGCGGCGTGGGCCATGCGGTTGTTGGAACCCACCACAAATCGCGAGAATACATATTTGAGGTTGAGATCGGTTGTCGATTTTGTTCGGTTTGGTTGGGGCAAATCTGGTGGCGGAGGCAGCTCCGCTGTTAGGGGCCATAGGACTTCGTCAATATCCACGGTGCTATCCGTTTCAGCACCCTGCTTTACCCGGATATGAATTTCCAGCGGTTGCCCAAACACTTCATGTACGACTTCGGTGATCGTTTTCATGTAGTACTTTTGCAACCAGTTGCGAGCAAAGGGATTTTGGGTGTAAATTACCAACCCATTTTCCTCAGAGTGCTCAACAGTAGCTGATTTGATCCAGGTTTCAAAGGTTGGAGGGCTGAGTTGTGATTGCAATCGATCGAGTATTCGATTCCAGAAACTCTCCAAGACCATTTCCACTGCCAACCTCCAACATCCTTATGCACAAAGATTAATTTCTGACTTTTATAAAAGTGTTGCGACCATGGGTGAGCGAAGAAGATCCCGCCACCATCGCAGTTGCAAACAAATAGGGGTTTTAGAATTGACTATTCTGCATTACAAACAAAACTATCCAATACCATATCAGCGGATTTAGACAAAAATAGGGTGTGATTCTTAGAAGACTCTTAACTCTAGTGGTGGGACTACGACTCTTAATTTAAGATCTACAAATGGTCAGGGCTAATAGTGCTCGATGAATTGCTCCATCAGCGATTCAGCCCGATCGAAAGACGGCAAACTGTAGCAGTTAGCCACAGCAACCGATCCTATCGACACTACCTGTAGGGGTCTTAGGGGTTGATAAAATAACCAGGAATAATACCGTAGCATGGTTATTCAAAAGATTCGCAATCGACTCGTTAAAGAAAATTAAGGCTTTATGGCAATCCAAGCGATCGAGCATCGGTAATATCAAACTTTGTAGATCAACCGCCTGCCCGACTTCCCCAAGCCCTAATTCGCCGCTCATTTGCCAAGGAGTTGGGCAGGCAGGTCGATCGCTAGCTGCGATCGCTAGCTGTCATACAGGCGGGCTTCAAACGCATCGGGATTTTCTTCGCAGTAGGTTTCAAAGGCAGTCTTACCAACGGGCTTGTCAGCTCGTTGGTGGGCAGCTTCGGCTTGCAGTTCTTCCACAATGTCCCACGCGGCTGCACAATCACTGGAGGTCGCTCCTTGGGTGGCGCAGACTGACCGAGCGGCGGCGATCGCCTCCTCGATCCGCTGTGCCAACACCACTTCCTTGGGCTGCTCTACAAAATCGCCTTTAGTCAAGATGTCCGTGATGGAAATAATCCCGATCAATTCTCCCTGAATCACCGGAGCACGATGAATCCGTGTATTGGCAAATAGACGAGCAACATACTCTACTCCCAACTCAGGATTCACGGCAATACACGGTTTGGTCATAATCTCGTAAACCCGCATCCGGTTTGGATCTTTGCCGTAGGCAGCCACCTTATAAACCACATCAGAGTCGGTGACAATGCCGTAGGCATCTTGGTCATGACGGCGATCGACAATCAGAGCGTGCAATCCTCTGTCCTTCATCACCCGCACGGCTTCGGCAACGGTGGCAGAACCGCGAATGGTGATGACATTTCTAGTCATAATGTCTGCCGCTTTTAGCATGACTCATCCTTAGCGTTTGATTGACTGGGTTGATCATACGGGAAAGTGCGATTGATTCCCAGACTAATGACTGCTAATCGCTAATCGCTTGATTCAAAGCCTTCCAGATTCCACCGATTATCCGCGAATGGATAAGGATGATCCAAATTTGAATTCGATCGCGCTTGGCTGATCAGAATTGACTGTCTATCAACTCTGTGTAATGGCACATCCCAAAAACTCTTTGCTTTCGCTGATTTGCAGATCGGTTCTCATTGGTGGGCTGACCTCAAGCTGTTTGGGTCATTCTTCGATTGATCAAACAACCGATGGTACAACTCCCCGTGCTCTCCCCACTCCCGAATCCACCACCTCCGAATCCACCTCTCCTTCAACCGCTGCCACGGATGCTATTCTGCGTCAAAGTTGGAGTGCTTATAAGGAACGCTTTATTCAACCCGATGGGCGCGTAATCGATTGGGAGGCAGACGCCCGGACTGTTTCCGAGGGACAAGCCTATGCCATGCTGCGAGCCGTGCTGATGGACGATCCGGAGACGTTTGCGATCACCCTGGCTTGGGCAGAAACTAATCTGCGGCGATCGGGCGAAAACCCAGACCAACTCTGGGCATGGAAATGGGGAAAAACCAGCAACGGCAGTTGGGGAATGATCGACGCCAACTTTGCCAGCGATGCCGACGTAGACGCGATCACCGCTTTGATTTTGGCAGCCCGTCAATGGGATCGCCCCGATTATTTGAAACTAGCTCGTTCTAAGTTGCAAGACCTGTGGGCACTGTCCACCGTAGAAGTTGCCTCTACAACCCCAGAAGAGAAGACCCGATACTTTTGCCGGGACCGATCGCCGCCTTTCAACCCCAGCCCGACGTGATTTATCTCAACCCCTCCTATCTGGCTCCCTACGCTTTTCGCCTGTTCGCCCAGGTTGACAAAAATCACGATTGGACGGGTCTGATCGACAGCAGTTATCAAGTTCTATTTGACTCAGCCGCTCTATCTACCGTGCAATTACCGGGCGACTGGGTGGCACTAAATACACTCACAGGGGGGCTGCAACCTGTTCCAACGTCCAGCTCTTTGAAATCAACCTACAGCTTTGACGCCTACCGAGTCTGGTGGCGCGTTAGCTTAGATGCAGTCTGGTTTGAGGAACCCCGTGCGACCCAGTTTTTGCAGGAGCACCTCACCCATCTTCAGCAACTCTGGCAAGCCGATCGCGCCATTCCAGCGCGATTTGATTTACAGGGTAACGCGCTAGTCAGCTATGAGGCGATCGCCCACTATGCCATGCTCTATCCGGCATTGCAAATCGTTGATCCAATCACCGCAGACCAAATCCTCCAACAGAAACTCTTACCCGCTTACCAGAATGGCATTTGGGAAAACGATTCTGCGTATTACGTGCAAAATCTAGCGTGGTTTGGACTATTTCCCGCTGAGACAATCACACCCAATCTCCTAAAACCCCCATTTCTAGATAGGATCTTTTGAAGCGTCCGATAGCCGTTCTTTGGTTTGCTCGATCGCCCGTCTCACCTGCTCAAACCCCGTACCCCCAAAACTGTTGCGGGCAGCAACGACTTGTTGAGGAGCGATCGCCGCATAGATATCGGCTTCAAAGGCGGGATGAATCGATCGCCATTCCTCCAATGTCAGATCCTTGAGGAGTTTCCCTGCCGCCAAACTGGTTTTGACCACCTTGCCCACCAAGTTATAAGCCTCCCGGAAGGGAACCCCTTTGGCGGCTAGGTAATCTGCCACATCGGTCGCGTTAGAAAAATCCTCCGCCACAGCTTGATTTAACCGCGCTGGACGAAACTCCAAACCTTCTTCAAACAGAATTGTCATCGCTTCCAAGCACGCTTTGACGGTTTTAACGGCGTCAAACAATGCCTCTTTGTCTTCCTGCAAGTCCTTGTTATATGCCAGTGGTAGTCCCTTCATCAGCACCAACAGGGCTTGCAAATGTCCGAACACCCGTCCAGTTTTGCCCCGCACCAACTCTGGCACATCGGGATTCTTTTTCTGGGGCATGATGCTGGAACCAGTGGAGCAACTGTCTTTCAGCGTGACAAAACTAAACTCTTCTGACGCCCAGAGGATGACTTCCTCTGACAGGCGTGACAGGTGCACCATGATTAAGCTGGCGGCACCGAGGAATTCGATGGCGAAATCCCGATCGCTCACCCCGTCTAAACTATTGGCATAGGGGCGATCGAATCCCAGTAATTCTGCTGTGTAGTGACGATCGATCGGAAACGTCGTTCCCGCCAACGCTCCTGATCCCAAGGGTGACAGATTCACCCGTGCGTAAATTTCACCCAACCGCTGCCAATCGCGTTCCGCCATTTCTACGTAGGCGAGTAAATGATGGGCAAGGCTAAGGGGTTGGGCGCGTTGTAGGTGGGTGTAGCCAGGAATCAGGGTTTCCACATGCTGTTCTGCTAGTTCTAGAAAAACCCGTTGAAACGATCGCACCTGGTGCTGGATCTGAGTAATCTGGTCGCGTAGGTAGAGGCGTGTATCTGTCCCTACCTGATCGTTGCGCGATCGGGCGGTGTGGAGCTTTTTGCCGACATCGCCTACCAGTTCTGTCAGCCGCCGCTCCACCGCAAAGTGGACATCCTCCGCATCCACTCCCGGCGTAAACTCTCCCCGGCGATACTCCTGCCGCACCTGCTCTAGCCCTGCGACCAACTGCTCTCCCTCTTTTGCAGAGATGATACCCGTGTGCGCCAACATTTGGGCATGGGCTTGTGACCCCGTAATGTCGTACTCGATCAGCTCAATATCAAAGCCAATGCTGGCATTAAATTGGGCGATCGACGGGTGCAGCGCCGATTCAAATCGTTGGCTCCAAGTGGAGGGGGAAGTGGGTTGCAATTTCTTTTTGAGTAGCGATTAGCGATTAGCAATTAGCGGGTGGCTATTTAGCCTTCATTTTTACCCATAGGTTGTCAGACTGCGGAAGACGTATCCCAGAATCAACCCGATCGCAAATGCCCAGGCTTGACCACTTTGGATGAAGTTTTGAAACCAGCCGCGGGTGTTGGCGAAGACATCGGTGTTAAATTGTTCTGCCAACAGGCTACTGTCAATCGGATGCCAAAAGAGTAGATGCCAACTGTCTGCTAAGGAAGACAAAACAGGGGGGGTGATCAGATCTTGAACCAGGTGAATCACGAGCATGACTTGAACTGCCTCACACAAAACCAATAACAGAAACCAGCGATCGATCGCTAGCTGGATGCACCATTAGCCTACCAGAGAGTGATACGCCCCGACGCAGCAATCAGTCAATAATTCAGTCAATTTCAGCGTCAGATTCACTGGTTGGTTGGATTTTCATCACAATTAGGGTCATGTCATCGTCTACTTTGTGGGTCGAGCCGATGAATTGCTGAACGCGATTAAACAGGTACTCCAGGATCTCTTGGGGGGCGGTGTAGTTGCAACACGCCCATTTAAAGGCTTGAATTAGGCGCTCCTCGTCGAAGCGATCGCCATTTTGATTGGCAGCATCGGTGAAGCCATCGGTGTAGTACATCACCGTGTCACCGGGATTGAGTTTGACCTGAGCCCCGTGGTACTGAGTGTCTACATCTAACCCAATCAACATGCCCAGGGTATCGAGGCGTTTGATGGTTTTAGAAGCGGCTTGCCAGAGCAAGGGAGGGTTGTGGGCAGCGTTGCTGTAGGACAGGGTGGAAGTGCGGGCATTGTATTCCGAATAGAACAGGGTGACGAAGCGGTTGGAATTTTCCAAATCGCCATACATCACGTGGTTTAAGTGTTGTAGGACTCGTGCAGGCGGGTGCCCGTTTAGCACTTCTGCCCGTAACATGCCCCGCAGCATGGTCATAATCAAACC
>JAAUSV010000500.1 GCA_012032525.1 Leptolyngbyaceae cyanobacterium SL_7_1 | reverse complement strand
CCAACACTCGCCTGATTTGGATCGAAACCCCCTCCAACCCCCTATTAAAAATCACCGATATCGGCAAGATCGCTGCCCTTGCCCACCATGCCAATGCCCTGTGTGCCTGCGATAACACCTGGGCAACCCCGGTGTTGCAAACGCCACTGGCGTTGGGGATGGATCTGGTTGTCCACTCCACCACCAAGTATTTGGGGGGGCACAGCGATGTTTTGGGGGGAGCCGTGGTGGCGGCAGCAGAGTCCGAGTATTTTGAGCGGATTCGGCATTGGCAACAGGCGGGGGGAGCCGTGGCGGCTCCGTTTGATTGCTGGCTAGTGTTGCGGGGGATTCAAACCCTGCCCTATCGGATGCGGGGGCATTGCCAAAATGCTCAACAGATCGCTGAGTTTCTCCATCAGCATCGGGCGGTGGAAACGGTGCATTACCCCGGATTGCCCACCCATCCGGGGCAGGCGATCGCCGCTCAACAAATGCGTGACTATGGGGGAATGCTGTCGGTGCAGGTGCAGGGGGGACGCGATCGCGCCTTTGAGGTGGCTGCCAAGGTCAGGTTGTTTACCCGCGCCACGAGTTTGGGTGGCGTAGAAAGTTTGATTGAGCACCGCGCTTCGATCGAGGGAGCCGGGACGCAAACCCCAGAAAACCTTTTGCGTCTGTCGATTGGGTTGGAACACGTAGCGGATCTGATGGCTGATTTGGCGCAAGCCTTGGAGTGATGCAGGCAGAGTGGTTTGGGGTGCTAGCATCCCAAACAAGATGGTTTCAATACGATTACCGAAATGTCTTAGGATCCTGATTGACTGACAAAACTTCTGAAACACCTGAAAAATCGTAGGTTGGGTTGAGGCACGAAACCCAACGCAAGATTGTTATTAATGTTGGGTTTCGCTCTGCTCAACCCAACCCACGCGAAGAGTTTTGTCAGTCAATCAGCTTAGGATCACAAATTTATGCTGTGCAGTTTTCCTCTGTAGGGGCACGGCATTGCCATGCCCCTACGAAGATTCTGGTTTTGCAGGGTATTTAATCCACCATCCTTAATAAGCGAACCAATTTCTATGATTGCGACTGCGGCGCTTTTTCTCTAACCGATACATAGAGATCAACCTGGTCTTCTGGTTTATACAACTCAAAGTCCATTTTGAATGCCCGATCGTAGGTGGTGTTGTTGGTGAAATATTGCTTGATGTAGTTCCAGGTGTAAACCACAATGTTGGGTATTTTGCCTTGAACAGAAAAGATCAGATATTCCCCTGGCGGAATCTGAATGCCTGTCAAACCCGGCGGAATGTGGGTTAAATCCTCGACCTCTAAGCCGACAACAAATTCATAACTTCCGCTATGTTCGTCTTCATAGTGAAAATAAACTCCTAATGGACGTTCTGGCATGAGTGGATTGGGAACTTGATTAGCAATTTTGTCAGCAGAAAACCGCTCCCACACAGTTGGGATTTGCGCAGTTGCCGGATCAGATTCTTGGAGGTTGTTAGTTTTTACCCCAACCCCAATAATATTGATTTCCTGAGTTTGAATTGATCTAGGTTGCATCATGCACACATAGTCAGAATGAACAAATGATACCTGGAGGATATCTCTCCAAGAAATATTACACTTCCCCCGCTTGACTGAACCTATTCACCCTAGCCGATTCAATTTGGGGTGATTCTAGATCTCCCTCTTTAGGGCTACCTCTTTGGGTACAAACCTTCCTTAGAATGCGCTAACCTGGCAACGGAATCAGTCAGAATGGGAAGATAATGTTTCACGTTGCCCGGAGGAAGTATATGGTAACTCGCCGCCCAGATGTGGTGTTTCTGGTGCTAGATACTCAGCGAGCCGATCGCCTCTCGTGCTATGGCTATCCCTCTATGACCTCGCCCCATCTAGACGCTTTTGCCGCCAAAGCCACCCTATTTCAACGGGCAATCGCTCCAGCCCAGTGGACCATTCCCTCCCACGCCTCCATGTTTACTGGGGAATATCCCTCGGTTCACCACACGGTGCAATCCTATTCGGTGTTGCCCGATCGCCTGCCAACGTTGGCGGAGCGCCTCACTGCTGGGGGCTACTTCACCGCCGGGTTTTGCAACAATCCCTTAGTGGGCGTGATCAACAATGGCTTGCGACGCGGCTTCTACAGTTTTCTCAACTATAGTGGGCTGCTGACCTCCTATCCCAACCAGGCAGGGGCATGCAAGGGCTGGGTCGATCGCTACCGTCAAGGATTTAAGCGACTGATTGCCAGCATGCTCAATCGAGTCCAAACCGCCTTTGCCCGCTCGGATGCGCTGTTGGCATTGTCCTTCACCCCCCTGATGGTGCCCCTGTGGCAAACGGCGTTGAGCTTTAAGGGCAACACCACAAAATCCCTAGACGATGCGGCGCGGTTGCTGATCGATCGCCAGGGGGTAGCGACAAACCAACCGATTTTTAGCTTTATCAATCTCATGGGCACCCACATGCCCTACCATCCGCCCCGCAAATATATGGAGCAATTTGCCCCCCATGTGTTGCGCGATCGCCAAGCCCAGAGCTACCTAAGACGCTTTAACAGCGATGTCTATGGCTGGCTGGCTCCCCTGGCGGGTGAATTGGACGAGCACCAAAAAGCCACCCTCGACAGCATGTATGATGCCGAGGTGGCTGCCCAAGACGAGCAGGTGGGTCGGTTTTTGCAGACCTTGCAGGACTCCGGTGCCTTAGACCACACATTGGTAATCATCTGCTCCGACCACGGGGAACACCTGGGGGAAAAACAGTTCATTGGGCATTCCCTATCGCTATACAACGAGCTGGTGCGAGTCCCCTTAATGATCTACGACCCCAGCGGTGCCCTACCCCAAGGGGCAAGCGTGGATCAGGTGGTGTCTACTCGCCGCCTGTTTCACACGGTCTTGACCGCCGCCGGACTCGCCAACGAAATGGAAGAAGGATTGAGCCTAGTGACGGCGATCGAAACTCATCCGGTGTTTTCAGAAGCAATTCCACCCCAAAACGTGGTGAATTTGTTGCAA
>JAAUSV010000499.1 GCA_012032525.1 Leptolyngbyaceae cyanobacterium SL_7_1 | reverse complement strand
TGCAGCACCTGAAGCTAGATTATGACACCTTTATCAACTCTGCCTATCTGCGACAGGGACGTGCCGATGAATTCATGCTAAAGCGCCCAGCCGAGCGTAAGCAGATTTTGGCGGATCTGTTGAAACTAGACCAATACGACGCCTTGGCGGAGAAAGCGAAGGAGCGATCGCGCCAACTCAAAGCCGAGTTGTCATTGTTAGAACAGACAATCGCCGCCGCCACCGCCCAACTGCAACAGGAACCCAGCCTGACTGCCGAGCAACTCCAGCTTGACCACCAAATTACCGAGTTGCAACAGCAACAGATTCAAGATCAGCACCAGCTTCAGCAATGTCAGTCATGCCAATCGCAACGGCAAACCCAACACCAACAATTGCGCCTCCAACAGCAGCAACTACACCACCTACAACAGGATTGTCACCGTCTGCAACAGGAATTGCACACCGCTCAACAGCAGTGGCAACGGTTGCAATCGCTGTTTGCCCAGGAAACAGCCATCGTTGAAGGCTACACCCATTACCGCCAACTCCAACAGCTAGAAGAAGAACAAGCCCTGCAATTTCAAGCTCATCAAACTGCCCTGAGCGGACGTCACCAGCTTCAGCAGCAGCAAACCGAAGCACTGGCACAGATCAAAGATCAATTGCGTCACCTATCCCTGCAACAGCAGAGCCTCCAGCAGCAGGAGCAGGAATTGCAGCAGGTGCTCCACAAAGCCGTTGAGGTAGAACAAGCCGTGGCGCAGTTAGAAGCCGCCCGCACCCGGTTAAATGAACTCGATCGCCTGCAAATGCAAGCCATGCCCCTATTGCAACGCAAACAGCAGGTACAACGAGATCTCGATCGCGCCCAAGCCCGCCTCAGTGCCCGATTAGAGGAATTGCAATCCCTCAGTGCCGAGATGCAGCACCAACAACGCCGTCAGCCTAAACTCCAGCAAGCGGTGCTAGAGGTTTCGGAGTTGGTAAATTATCTAGAAAATCGCCGCCTCTACCAACAAAAAGTATTGGAAAAAGGAACCGAACGCCGCACCTTTATGGATCGGCTACAAGAGCGCCAACGGGACTGTGAAGTGCAACTGGCAGAGCTAGATCAAAAAATTCAACTCCTCGACAAGGGCAACGACCCCAGCGACATGCTCCAGGAGATCCACGGGGAACTCCACGGGGAAATTTTGACCCAAAACGCCATTGCCTCTCTTTCTGCCCGATCGCCCCAACCGCCTTGCCCCCTCTGCGATCGCCCCCTAGACGACCACCACCGCCAGCGCGTCCTAGAACAATATCGCCACGATCAACAAGAGTTACAATCCCAAATTTGGTGATTCGCGAACAACTCACCACCTCCGACCGGGAAATTCGCGTACTTCGGCAGGAATATCGCCAACTCGATAAGGAGTTGTCCCACTACAAAACCGTGCTAGAAAAACACGGGCAATTGCAGGAACAACTCCAGGGCAATACGGAACTCCAACAGCGCTTGCAAACCCTGCTGCACGAACAACAGCAAGTAGAGCAGGCGTTGCGTACCCAAACCTATGCCCTCGAACTGCACGAAGAGTGGCGGTTGTTAGAGCAGCAATTGATCGGGCTAAATTATGACGACAAAACCCATGCGCTGGTGCGGGGAGAGGTCGATCGCTGGCGATGGGCAGAGGCAAAACAAAATGAACTCAAACAAGCCAATCACCGCTTGCTCCAACTGACGGAACGCCAACCCGCTTTGAGGGCGGAAATCGAGCAGCTAGAGGCGCAACACAGCGCCCTACAGCGATCGCCCACGCAGCAGCAGATCGAAGCCCTCGATCGCCAAATTGCCACGATCGCCTATGACCCAGCAGTTCACACCACCGTCCGCACCCAGTTGCGACAGGCGCAGGTGTGGGAGTTGCGCCTACAGGAATTGGAACAAGCCCGGCAGCAGTCTCCGGCTCTCCAAGCCCGTGTATCGGAGTTGGAAACCTCACTAAACGAGCGGTCAACCGCTGCCCACACCCTGGAAACTGAAATCGCCCTGCTGCACCAAACCTTGGCAGAAATGGAGGATTTGAGTGCCACCCTGCACCACTTGCAACACCAAATGCAGGAACGGCGATCGCACCTCGACCACTGCCTCGCCCAACTGGGACGATTGCAGCAGCAACACCACCAATTGCAACTGCTCAAACAACAGCGATCGCAGCAAGAACAGCAACTCCAAGCACTGCGTCAAAAATATCGAATTCACCACGAACTTGCCTCTGCCTTTAGTAAAAACGGCATCCAGGCATTGATGATTGAAAATGTCTTGCCTCAACTGGAAGCCGAAGCCAACCATATTCTGGGTCGCCTTAGCAATCACCAACTACACATTCACTTTGTCACCCAACGGGCAGGACGCCGCAACAAATCCACCAACAAATCCACCAGCAAAACCCCCACCAAATTAATTGACACATTAGATATTTTCATCAGCGATCTCAAGGGCACTCGTTCCTATGAAACCTATTCCGGTGGAGAAGCCTTTCGGGTAAATTTTTGCCATTCGTTTGGCATTGGCGCGGTTGCTGGCTCAGCGATCGGGCGCGGCACTACAACTGCTGATCATTGACGAAGGCTTTGGAACCCAAGATGAACTGGGGTGCGATCGCTTGATTGGTGCGATTAATGCGATCGCCGCAGATTTTGCCTGCATCCTCACCGTCACCCACATCCCCCACCTCAAGGAGGCGTTTCAAACCCGGATCGAAATCCACAAAACCGAACACGGCTCCCAAATTTGTCTCTCTGCTTAATCGGATAAAACCGTCATAGTCCGAAATCCCTACTGAAATACCACGACCGGCGGATGTAGGCAATGTTGTAGCGAGGATTTTAGGTAATTTTTTACGAACCTTGAATCAGCGATCGCCCACTCCATGAACCAATCCAATTTGTAAATACAGCGCTTTGCGCTTTGATAGAACCAAATTTTCTTGAGAGCCGCGCGGAGCGCGGCTCTCAACGAAAAATTTGTACCTCATGCACTTGAAAAGTGCTGTACTGGTG
>JAAUSV010000498.1 GCA_012032525.1 Leptolyngbyaceae cyanobacterium SL_7_1 | reverse complement strand
GTTGGATCAGGTCGATATAAACGCGAATAGCCAATTACGCATCGGGCATTGGGTCGACTCTGCCGTTTTTGCCGCTGGCGTGATCTGTTCCAACGCTCCCGGTCCGGTGCCAACCAGCCACAACTGCCCAGCTCGATCGACCAATTCCCGATCTGCCTGAGCCACGGCGATCGTCACGGCTCCCCGCTGTCCCTCCAGGCGGACGATTTGTTTTGCAACTAATAAATTACCCTCTACCCGGCTCACGGGTTGACTCGCCAACAACGCGGCTGCTTCGGCAACACTGGGTGTGCCCACTTCCGCTTCTACCACAGCGGAGGGATTGGGAACGGAGGTGGAACAGAGTTCTGCTGCCGAGAAGCAGCGAAGAGGGAGGTGGCGATCGGCACAAACCGCTAACAACCCTACCTCGTCTGCCTTTAAATCAATTGTGGCAATCCCTGCGATCGCTGCCTCCGCCAGAGAATTTGCTTGAAACACCTGTTGAATCGCCGCATTAATCACAACGTCAGGCGTTTCCCGCTCACAGCCAATCCCCACCCACAACACCCGTGGATGCCATTGCACCTGGGGCAAGTCAGACGGGGAATTAGGGCGATCGATCGGACTAATCCACACTCGCGCTGCCGTGATTTTCTCTAATGCCGCCGCTTGGAATTGAAAGGAGTGTTCGGCTGGTAGGTGCTGTTGCCACAGGGTAGACCCTGCATCCTGAATAACCTGGACAGGCTCCTGTCGGGCGATCGCCGCACTCACCGCCGTCCAGTCTCCCGCTCCTTTTGCCCAGCCAAAGGGATTGCCTAGTGTATCGATGCCGGGTAAGTTCAAAGCATTGGCAGCGCCCGTGAGGATGGGAGTGAGACCGAGTTGCAGGGCGATCGCTTGGGTAAGGGCATCGGCTCCAGCTTGATGTCCGCCGCACAGACTGATTGCCACCTGTCCCCGCTCATCCACCACCACAATAGCCGGATCAGTGGCTTTATCCTGCAATAGGGGTGCGATCAACCGAACCACCGCCCCGGTTGCCAGACAAAAGACCAATCCCCGGTAGTGCTGCCATGCCGCAGGCAACTCTGCTTTAAGCGACTGATAAACTCGCCATTGAATAGTCGGTAAATTTATTGCTTCGACATCGGCAGCGATCGACTGGGGAACCCACACGATGGCTCCGGCTTCACACAATGGTAGGAGTTGGTTCACACCATTAAGCGTTGTGGCGATCGCGCCAGGGGTTGAAAGGAGTGCAATAACAAAATTAAGTCAGGGTGAAGGGATTAATACTCGTAGGGATTTTCAGGTTCGGGAATTTCAGTCAGCGAACTGGCTTGAATCACCAATTGCCGTTGACCCGCCAAGGTTTCGGTGATCATTTTCCCCTCTACGCGAAACCACTGATCGGCTGGATAGCGCGATCGACTTTGGGTGAGCTTGACGGGTAGCCCGACTGGGTAAACGTCCGCTGCGCAACAGGTAATCACAAAACGGGAGAGCATGATGTAATTATCCGGCAGATCGGCACGGTAAATTACAAAGCCGTCCACCCTGGCAGCTTTGCCAGCGTAGGCATCTGGCTCTGGATAAACACTGAGGTACGTACCCAATCAATGATGGATTTCTCCGTTGGCACATCGGTCCCCCGAAACGTCTGGGGTTGCGATCGCGTCAAGGTTAACGTGTCTGTCACGCCCCGCTCCATCGCCACCTGGCTAGCAAAGGGACGGGGCGTAAATCCTAGCCCAACCAGTGCCACCACCAACAACAGCGCACTGCTCCAACTGGGACGAAATCGATTGGCATGTTGGGCAACCGGATTGGGGGATTGGGTCGATCGCTGCCGCGTCCACAGCGACCATCCTTTTAGCCCACCCAACCCCAGCAGTGCCACACCTCCGCTCACCGCCAACCACACATAGTCAGGATGCAACAGAATATTGATCTGCTTGGTGAAATAGAACTTCAACAGCAACACTCCCCATGCCAGCACCGCTGCACAATCGAGCCACAGCGCCCAGGGAACTTCTTGGGAGGGTCGGCGAGAACGGGGAAGCGATCGGGAACGGACAGTCATAGGGGAAAGGAAAGTAGGGAGAGGGGTTTGCGCCGCTGGCGGCTAGCTAATCGCCAATTGCTAACTTACATACAAATTCACTAACAGGGTCAACAAAAACGTCAACTGACCCGCCAGGACAAAGAGATAGATGATTGCCTTGCCACGAAACACCGATAATAGCAGACCGATATTTTTCAAGTCGATCATCGGACCAAACACCAGAAATGCCAGGAGAGAACCCGTAGTGAACAGGGAGGAAAAGGAGAGGGCAAAGAAAGAGTCAACGGTGGAGCAGATCGACACCACCCACGCCAGCACCATCATCACCACGATCGAGCTGATTTGTCCCTGACCCAATCCCAAAATTACATCGCGGGGAACCGCTACTTGCACAATCGCAGCGATCGCCGTCCCCAAAATCAGAATCCCCCCCAACTCACGCAACTCGCCCACCATATTCTCGGCAACCAAACGCAGGCGATCGGCAAAGGATTTGGGCAACACTGGGTTGGCTGCAAAGGCAAGCGCACCGTTATCCAGGCGAGTCGGGTTGCCCCACCGCCCAGCAGGAAAGTACCAGATTTTAACCAAATGGCGTCGGGGGTGTCTTGGGCAGTCGGTTTATCGGGAACCGCACGGGCAAGGGCAGGTTGCAGCAAGGGACGCAAATCGGCTTGGGCGCTAAAGATCCAACCGACGACCGTGGCAATCAACAGCGTGAACCCCACCCGCAGAAACACAACTTCGGGTTGGTCACGAAATGCGGTCCAGGTTGCCCAAAACACGATCGGGTTGACCGTCGGAGCCGCAAGTAGGAACCCGATCGCCATCGCACTCGGAGCGCCCTGAGCCAGCAACCGCCGTGCCACGGGCACATTGCCGCACTCACACACCGGAAACATAAAGCCGATCGCACTCCCCGCCAACGCTGCTAGCAGGGGGATTGCGCGGCACCATCGCCACCAACTTGCGCTCATCGACAAACAGCAAT
>JAAUSV010000497.1 GCA_012032525.1 Leptolyngbyaceae cyanobacterium SL_7_1 | reverse complement strand
GGATCGATCGCTACCGCTCCCTATTACCTGCCGATAGCCACTGGATTCGGGAAACCCCGCTGCCCCATGCCTCCCTGCCCCACGGTCCACTCGTCGGGTTTGCCCAAGGACTGCGGCATTTGCAGACAGACGCCAACCCAGCCGATTGGATCTTGCTGCTGGCGTGTGATCTGCCCCATGTGAGCAGTGAGGCGATCGAGCAGTGGCGATGCCACCTGCCGCCAGAGCAGATGCCAGAGGGGGCAATCGCTTGCCTACCCAAACACCCCAAGGGCTGGGAGCCGTTGTGTGGGTTCTACCATCGGCGCTGTTTACCCAGCCTACTGGCATTTGTTGAGGGTGGGGGGCGATCGTTTCAAGTGTGGCTACAGGGTGAGTTGGTGGAAGCGTTACCCCTCACCCACCCTCAGATCCTCTTCAACTGCAACACTCCAGAAGATCTGGCAAATGCCCAGGCTAAATAAGCCATGATTCTAAATACAAATCAAGTACAAACGTACTAAAATTGTACTAATATTGGAGTTCTTCACCCCTCCACCAAGCGGATTTGGGAGTTCTTTACGAGGACGAGGACTATGCGGGCGACTATAGCGTTAATCATGAGTGGGGGGTTGCTGCTGGGCATGTGGCTTGCCCACGAGAGCGATCGCCGCCAACCGTCTCTTCCAGCGATCGTGCTGCAATCCACCGAGACCCCTGCCTCCGGTGCCACCACAATGACGGTGCAGTTGCAACAGCAGTGGCAACTGCAACCGGGGGATCAGTTGGCGGGGCATCGAGTGGTTAGCAGCTTGGGGGATGTGTCGTTTGATCTGGCAGGAGCACAGGTGCGTGTGCCGTTTTCAGGCACGGTGAATGCCTCCTCCGATGCCACGGGCTGCGTATTTTTTGAAAGTGCCGAAGTGCCCGCCTATCTATTTCGCCTGTGCGGTGTCGATCGCCCAGTGCTGGGGGATGTGCTCCAAGGCAGGACGATCGGCTCCGCAGAGACTCTGGCGATCGCCGTTCTGCGCAAACAACCGGATGGCAACTGGGCAATGGTGGAACCATCGGTGGGACTACTGGAACAGTGGTTGCAGTAGCCCCTAGGCGCGGGTTAGGACTTTTTGCTCTTCTTCTTTTTGCCCGATTTTTTCTCAGAGGAGCGATCGGGGGTGTCGGGGGCATCGTCAGCATCACGCAGGTTTTGCACGACCTGTTTTGCCTCTTCCACCACCTCTTCGATGGTCTTGCCCGTTTGCTCCGCCACCTGGCTAACAGGTTGGGTCACGGTGTCAGCGATCGAGTTGGCGGCGGTGTGTCCGGTTGTGAGGGTGGTGTCGATCGCCCCTCCCACGGCGGCTTTGGCGTCTTCGGGGGCGCTCTTAAGCGTTTCCACCCCATCGACGACCAATGGTTTAATTTCGTCCACTACCGTTTTCACTGCCTCAACCGCCTGCTTAACGGATGGTGTCACTTGCTCGATTACTGTCTTGACGGAATGGGCAGTTTTCTTCGCAGGCTCAGCCGTTGCCTGGGTCGTGCCGTTTAGAGCAGATTGGGCAACCTCGCTCAAGACGGCACCGACCACAGCAGCGCCAATCTTGCCCACATTCGCCCCGACTAGTTGTCTAGCTTCACCCTCGCTTTTCTGCTTTTTAGACTGCTTCTTAGACTTCTTCTCATTTGTTTTAGAGCCTTTTTTCTTTGCCATATCGCTCACCCTGGAGGCTACACATCTAGAAACAATAACCATATCGCAATCCAGCGGTGATTCACATCAACTTTAAGGTGGAGTTAACAAAAGATAAAGACATGGGGTTTGCCAGATCATTGTCCAGCGATCGATCGCCGACTTCTCCAGTGCCGCCCATATAGGGCAATGGTAGCTACGGCGATGGCAATGGCGCTAAAAATGTGGACTGGGTTAAACGGGGTTCCGGGGAAAAACCAGGAATCAGTCCGCAAAAACTCAATAAAAAACCGCCCCAAAGGATACCAAATTAGGTAAACCAGGGAGAGATCACCGGGTTTCAATTGCTTGTCAAACCGACGACTCAGCCAAAACAGCAGCAAAAATCCTGCCAAATTCCACAACGACTCGTAGAGAAATAGGGGATGAAATCGCGTGCTCTCCGGGTAGGCGGTCAGATTGTTGTAGGGACGAATCCGGTGGTTGGGATCAATTCGCAGACCCCACGGCAAGGTGGTGGGGGGTCCATAGAGTTCCTGGTTGATAAAATTGCCCCATCGCCCGATCGCCTGTGCTAAGGGGAGTCCTAGGGCGATCGCATCTAAAAACACCAGCGTCGGCAACCGCCGAATCCGGCAATATAGCCACAGGGCAAGGCTGCCCGCCATAAACCCCCCAAAGATGTGGATGCCTCCATTCCAGATCTGCAAGATCTCCAGGGGGTTTTGCAGATAATGCCCAAACCCCTCTGCTGTGCGGGGCGATTGGATAAACACATAGTAGAGGCGAGCGCCCAGAAAAGCGGGAAACAATACCCACAGGATCATGTCCCAAAAATCATCGGGGTTTTGTCCGTGTCGTTGCACCGCTTGGCTGGCAATCCATCCACCCACTAAAATGGCGATCGCCATCAATAGCCCATACCAGCGCACGGCAAAGGGACCAAATTCAAATAGGATGGGATCGACGGGGGGATACATAGGCAGGCAGAGGGATGAAGGGGGTAGGGATTAATCTTCTAGATAGCCCAGGTCGCGGAGGCGGCGTTGGACTTCGGGGTCATCAAAGTCGGGGGCGCGATCGATGGAGGAGTCGCCCGCTGCCTGCCCTGCTAAAACTTGCAAGCATTCCTGCAAGACCTCCACATTCTCTGGCAAAATGGCGCTCAAGTTCAATGATTCGCTGGGATCGTCGAAGAAGTCGTAGAGTTCTAGTCGGTGGTTGTCCCCCGTTTCGATCAGCTTGTGATTTCCCACCCAGACGGCGCGGCGGGGTTGGTCGCAGGCGCGATCGCGCACTAGCTCTGGCTGGCGCTTTTGCAACAAATTCACCACGTTTTGGGGTGGAATTGCTTCTGAAAACACCGGATGG
>JAAUSV010000496.1 GCA_012032525.1 Leptolyngbyaceae cyanobacterium SL_7_1 | reverse complement strand
ATCGTGCGGCTAGGGGTTTGCGCTCCATAGGTCTGTTCCAGTGCTTTGGCAGCCAGGGGTGCCACCCGCATCACCCGTTCAAAGGTAAAGTCGGCGGCAATCACCCCCCGCCACCCATCGGTGCCAAAGGTGATGGGTTTACCTGCAAAGGACGCAAAGGAAGTCGGATTTGCCATAAAAGATTTGCCTCAACGGGAACCGTAGTTCTGCTGTGAGTATATCCACAGAACTACCCTTGCATACAGGGTAATGCACCCCAGATTTGAGCAAGTTTTATGATTGGATGAGGAAATGTAAAAGTTTTGTAGACTGAGGATGTCATTTTAAAGAAGCTGTTGTAAGCAGATCAGGAAATTTATGTACGACCCGATCGTAGGGGCAATTTTAGATTGGGTAGCCGTGTTTAGCTACCTCAGCATTGCGGCGATCGTCACGTGGCGGGTGCTTATGACTAAACGCAATTAATCACCGCGTTTCGGCGCAAGTTGTAATGTCGATCGCTAAATCAAAAGCTCCAATAATCCCGACCCCAGATAAACGTAAGCCCCCACAATCACCACACTACTAATGACTAACGCCACCAGGAAATGCAAATATCGAATTTGCGTTAGCCCCACGGCATAGCTGACCACATCCTGGGATAGGGGCATGATCACCATGATGTAGAAGATGCTGTGGTGGCTTTTCAGTTGGCTGATAAATTTATCGAGTTTGTCTAGCTCAGCCTGCCCCACAAACCGACTTGCCACCGATCGCCCAAACCGCCGCGAAATCCAAAAATTGATACTGCATCCCAAAACGCTGGCAACCCAACTCAGTGCCAGAGCACTCTCTTTGCCAAACAACAAGCCGCCGATGACAAACAGAGAACTGCCACTCAAGGGAGCAACGATCAAACTAAAGCGCAGAGCACAATAAACACGATCGGACCAAACCCACCAAACTGGCGAATAAACTGTTGGGCATTTTCTAGACCAATGGCGCGGAGGGCGAGTGCCATCACCAGATAGATCACAATAATTACTAGCAGTGCAGCCAGCAGTTTTTTGACGCTGGGGGAAATCTGCATGAAAATCAGTACTCCTTAACCGTTCGTTGTGCCTACGATCCATTACATCTGTCCGATGATAACGGGTTCTCCATCCTCACCGGGCAGCGTCACCGTAAAGGTGGTGCCTTTGCCAAACTCGCTAGTGGCTTGAATCTGGCCCTGATGATTTTCTACAATGACTTTGGCGATCGCCAACCCCAATCCTGATCCGGTTTTCCCATCACTAATCACCCCATCGCGGCTACGAGCCGGATCAACTCGGTAAAATCGATCGAATAGGCGCGGTAACGACTCGGCTGGAATCCCCACGCCTGTATCTTGAACGTCTACGGTTAGCTGGGGAGGATGGGTCACTCGCTTTAAGGTCAGATAAATGGTGCCTTGGGCTGGGGTGTATTGAATTGCATTGCTGATCAGATTGGTAAACAAACGGATGAGCTGGTCTCGATCGCCCTGTAGGGTAAAACTCAAATCGGGGTCCTCGTCTCCTTCAACCTGTAGGCGCAGGGCAACGTGATTGTCGATCGCCATCACCTGTTGTTCCTCCACAACCTCCACCAGCAGTTCATCCAACGCCACCCCCTCTTTCTGTAAGGTAATCATGCCGCTATCTTGACGGGCTAAAAACAGTAAGTCATCTACCAAACGACCCAAGCGGCGGGTCAGTCGCTCCACCACCTTGAGCTGTTGTTGTTGCAACACGGGATCGGGGTTGGGATCGGACAGGGCGACTTGCACATTGGTTTGGATAATGGCGATCGGGTTGCGCAACTCATGGGAGGCATCGGCGGTAAATTGCTTGAGGCGTTGATAGGAATCTCGGCACCGGGCGATCGCCAAACCCGACAACAGCCAACCGATCGCCCCCACGGCTCCCACGGTTAGCACTGTGCCCAGACTTAAATCACGAATTAATTGGCGACTGGGTTTCGTCACCTCAAACCAAGGATGACTAACACGCAGATAGCCCAATACCTGGCGATCGGCTTGCACCCGCTGAGTCACTTGGCGCAGCAAAAAATCTGGGGAGAGATGGACGGTTTCCCCACTGCTGATGCGCAGCGGAATGGCAATCGGTTGGGAAAACGTAGACCACAATAAATCCCCCATCGGGCTAAACCATTCCAGGTCAATGTGATCGTCCTCCAACTCAATCCAGTTATTGCGAAAGCTAGCTTCCACATTGAGGACGAGGGGGGCATTTGCCGTGGGTGTGGCGGGTTCAATCACGAGCGATCGCTCGACGATCTCTACTACATGATTTAGCGTGTCATCGATCCGTTCCACCAGTGTCGTGCGCACATATAAATAGAACCCACTCGCGAACAATAGGAGCAAGATTGCGGTAACTCCGGTGTACCAAAGCGCTAATCGGCGACGCGTCGTTTGAAACATAAATTCATGAATAATAGATGTTTAAAAATCATCAATGTATCCCCTTACACAGCTACGATTTAACCCATTTTTTTGATAAATCGCTGCGCCGCCATGCCTTGCTGGACAAACAATTAAGCATTTTTTACCACTTTCGATCTGAATGTGAAAAGTTACTACACACTCTTGAGTTTTGTGCTACGGTTACTGAAGCGTTAGGAGTTGGCTGGTTACATGCCTTTGCCTGTAACAGTTCTAAGTCTAGCGGCTTCTTTTTTCAGAGTTTCGGGGAAATTGCAATGTCCATTTATGTCGGTAACTTGTCGTATCAAGTCACAGTTGAGGATGTCACAGAAATTTTTGCAGAATATGGAACCGTAAAGCGAGTCCAGCTTCCTACCGATCGGGAAACGGGTCGGATGCGTGGATTTGGTTTTGTTGAAATGGAATCCGACAGTGAGGAGACAGCGGCGATCGAGGCATTGGATGGGGCTGAGTGGATGGGACGCGATCTCAGAGTCAGCAAGGCAAACCCCGCGAACAACAGCAAAAACGGTCGGATTGGTCCTCGTCTTCCCGCGACAGCGGCGGTGGTTGGGGTGGCGGTGGCAATCGTGGCGGC
>JAAUSV010000495.1 GCA_012032525.1 Leptolyngbyaceae cyanobacterium SL_7_1 | reverse complement strand
TCAAGTGGTGTTCCCAGCGAGTGGGAAAGGTATTGATTATGCACTTGCAGCAGAGGTACTAAGTTGTTTCCATTCAAGTGGTGTTCCCAGCGAGTGGGAAAGGCCCGTCTTCTAAACTGCTTTGCCCGTAAGCATCACAGACCTCATTTTGGCAAACCTCCCCCAACCCGTCAATCCCTGCGCCATCAAACGCAACAAAACCTCCTAAAATCGCCTAAAACTCTTGCCTCGTAAGGATTGGCAAACCTCAACGACAGAATCGGGATTTCGGCGATCGGCTGACCTTTGCCAAAATTCCCAGCGAGATCGCTGGCGCTGTAGTGCGATCGCGCTACGAGGAAATTGCGATCGCGCTGCGGTCAACAGTCAGCGACCGAGTGTTGAGTGCAGTCGAAACGCAAATTCAAGTTGTTCTCGAAATGTCGGCAAGTCTGGTCTTGTCTCGCGAATTTGGCAATGTCAGCTTGCAAACGGACGTGCAAAGGCGACAGGCGGGGATTCAAAAAAATACCCATCTGCAAGCGGCTCCGGTTCAGCTAGGTTGATTTTTCATCACCAAATCTAGGCGAGATAGGGCACTGGTTGCCGATTCGCGCACATAAGTATCAACTGTGTCATTGGTGGATAGATTGGTTAGGGTTTCCATCGCCGATCGCCCCCTGCTCCGAAGCTAACGCATTGACGATTCGCCACTTGAATGCCCACATTCTCCGTCAACGCCCAAAAAGCCTCAATCAAAATCTCCACGGCTGACGCACCAATCTCACCCAGCGCCATTGCCGCACCAATATTCACCACCGGATTGTCATCCCGCAGCGCTTGCTTCAACCCCGCCAACCCCTACTTCAGGAAAGGGTTGATCCGGATAGTTAACCGCTACTTGCGCCAACGCCTTTGCACAACTACCCCGCACCGTCACATTTTCGCTGTGTAACATTGCCTCCACGATCGCCGGAACCGCATCCATACCCACAGCCCCCAAGGTTTTCACCGCCGCGCGTCGATAGGTCGTATCTTCATCATCCAAAATCCCCATCAAGCGAGGAATGGTACTTTCATCGCGGGTTTCCACAATCTCAACCATCGCCTGATCCCGCAGATGCGGATTGAGGTGTTTGAGTTGGGCAAATAGGGCTTCGGTGGCTTCAGTACTCATGGGCAAGAGAACGGTAAAAGGATGAGGTTAGGTGATGTTGCACAAGTTGGCAGCTTTTGCTTGTACAAAGCGGTCTGCATCATTAACGAGCAGAATATGGTGGGTCGTGTCGTCGAGTTTTTCCAGCGCGACTAGAGCAGCATAGCGTAAATCCCACAACTTCGCTTCCAGGCAAGGCTTGAGGATGTCGATCGCGCGGCTATCCCCCAATTCTCCAAGGGCGATCGCGGCAGCAGCACGGGATTTTTGGAACTGCGGTTCGCGATTGTGTAAACCTTCCAAAAGAATATCGTATCCCGGTGCATACTTCAGCCAACCCAACAGCTTAATCACGTGGTAATGGGCACCATAATCTTCCTGAGCTTCCTGAGCATAGGTGGCAAGCAGCGCTTCGCCTGCCGTTTCGGCATAGGTTTCAAGGAGCGTCTGAGTGGCGAGATAGCTCCGCCCAAAATCCGTCTCGTAGAGTTCGCGAATCAAAAACTCTAACGTAGGTGGTTGATCATAGGCATGAACCAGTTGCAATGTGCTGGGATGATCGACCAAGACCGATTCTAGATGGGGTTGCACTTCGGCGATCGCGAGTTTGCCTTCAGAAACACCCATTTCTGCAAGGGCGCGAATCCCCCGCAACCGAAACACAAGCGACACCGGAGCTTGAGCAATTTGGGGAATCGCCGGATAATATTGAGCATCAATCAAATCCTGAATGCACAGTCGCCTTGCGTACACATTCGGATGATAGAGAAAGGAGATAATTTTTTCGATATCGGTGTAGTCATTTGTGAGCCGACAAATCGCCGCGATCGCTGCACTTGCGATCGGTTTATCCTCAACATCCACAAATTGACGGATCCGATCCAAGGCAGGTTGGTACGCCAATTGTGTTAGGGTATGAATAATCACCCGATAGGTTTGTCCAGGTTTATCCAACAGTTGCGCCATCTCTTCTAAAATCGCAGGATCCTGAGTGCCAATCTCCCCGATCGCCCACACTGCATTTTCCACCATGTAGCAATCGTCATCTGCTAAACAGGCTCGAATCGTTGGCAAGGCTGATGTAGCTTCGAGCCGCCCCAAACTTTCCACTGCCTTGCGTCGCACGATGCGGTTATCCAACGTAGGATCAGTATTTTGCACAGCCCGGACCAACGCTTCAATCGATCGCTCTGACGGAAAATTGATCAGATGGGAAGCCGCCACATACCTTGAATCATCTTCACTCAGTTGTTCCAAGGGCGTATCTAGCAGCGCGATCGCTTCATCTTCAGTCAAATTAAATAAATTTAAAAAGCGTTTATCCATAACAAAAGCACTCAGGCAGCAGGAGGAGATAAACAGTTAAGGGATTCCTCATCAAAACTCAACCTGATTCAGGCAAAGTCTACGATGGAGAATCCCTTAAGTTCTAGATGAAGCACTCACTCAGCACAAATCAAAAATGTGCTCCAGTAAGCGCGAACAACTAAGACAAGGAGTTGATCACATAGTCCAACAATGCGTTGTACTCAACCAACGCTTGAGCCGACATGTCGCGAGGTGCGCAACCGCGATTGCGAGCGAAGGACAAGGCTTCAACGTAAGGAGCGGTGGGCAAGCCCAAGGCACGGTAAACTTCACGTCCACCTGCAATGCCCCACTCGTCCAAAGGACCGGTTCCGCCGACAACCAAGCAGTATTGAACCAAGCGCATGTAGTGCTTGATATCCCGTGCACACTTGGATTTGAAGGTATCGGTGGAGTTTGCTTCGCCAGCGTTGTTCAAGTAAGGATACTTGCGGATGCAGGCATCATAAGCTTCACGAGCAACATTATCGATATTGTTTGCCAATTTTTCGGCTGCTTCCATCCGAGCGGCTGCCCGTTGGATCGAACCTTGTACGGATTCTAGGTCAGAGGAGCTAGGAA
>JAAUSV010000494.1 GCA_012032525.1 Leptolyngbyaceae cyanobacterium SL_7_1 | reverse complement strand
CTTGAGCGCCATTACCGCCGATTGATGATTTTGCACCCGGAACTGGGCACCAAATCGGACGAGTTGTCGCCGCTGGGATGAGGAAATGACTGCAATCACCGGAACCTTGTTTTGATCGCCCTCCCCCCCGCTGTTCTAGCAACACCGTTTTGAGGCGATGTTGTTCCTGAATGTCGATCGCCATTTGGGCAGGTAACTCTACCATGACCAGTTGTACGGCTTCGATCGGCTCTACATCTTCAATAATCAATTGGGCGCGTTGCTCGTCGCGCCTGTCCACCTTTCCCCAGAGCATGACGCGGGCATCAACCTGGATCAAATCCTTTAGCCGCTCAAAGAATTTGGGGAAGATCACCGCCTCGGCTTGTCCGGTGAGGTCTTCGATTTGTAGAATTGCCATGCGATCGCCCTTCTTGGTGGTCACGGGCTTGACGCTGCTGATCATGGCAATGGCACTGATGGTGACATTATCGGGTTGTTCGGCTAAGTCATTGAGGCTGATGGGAGCTAAGACTTTGGCGGCTTCCTGAATCGATCGCAGCGGATGGTCGGAAATGTAAAATCCCAGCAATTCCTTCTCCAGCTTGAGTTTGTCTTGTTGGGGAAAGTCGGGAACCGCCGCCGCCTTAGGAGCGGTGTCAAAGTGGGTCGTGAGGGTTTGGGTTGCCCCTCCCCCCAGCATGTCAAACAGATTGCCCTGCCCGATCGCCCGATCCTTTGCCCGCGATTGTGCCCAATCCAGCACCAAATCGAGATCGTGCATCAGTTGGTTGCGGTTGGGTTCAAGGGCATCGAGGGCACCGCACTGGATCAATGCTTCGAGCGATCGCCGATTCACCGCACGGGAGTCAATTCGGCTACACAGTGCCCCCAAGGAGACGAATTCCCCTTCCTTCTCCCGCGCCTCCAGGATGTTGAGGATGGCTCCCTGACCGACGTTGCGCACCGCCGACAGTCCGAAGAGGATACTCTTGCCGCTGGGGGTGAAATCGACGCCCGATCGATTGATGTCGGGCGGTTCCACTTGAATGCCCATTTTCAAGCAGGTGCTGATGTAGTTTTGCACCTTGTCCTGGTCGCCGCTGTTGGCGGTCAGCAGGGCTGCCATGTATTCGACGGGGTAGTTGGCTTTGAGGTAGGCGGTTTGGTAGGTGACGTAGCCGTAGGCGGTGGAGTGGGATTTGTTGAAGCAGTATTCGGCAAACTTGACCATCTGCTCAAATAGTCCAGTTGCCACTTTCTCAGTAACATCGTTCTCCCTAGCACCTTTGACAAACTGGCTCTGGTGCTTCTCCATCTCCTCTTTTTTCTTTTTGCCCATCGCCCGCCGCAGCAGGTCTGCCTGACCGAGGGAATAGCCCCCCATGTCCTGGGCAATTTTCATGATCTGCTCCTGGTAGACCATGATGCCGTAGGTTTCGTTGAGGATCGGTTCTAAAATCGTGTGTTCGTATTCGATTCGCTCCCGCCCGTGTTTGCGGTTGATGAACTTGGGAATCAGTCCGGCATCCAAGGGACCGGGTCGGTAGAGTGCCAGCACGGAGGAAATGTCTTCTAAGCCAGAGGGCTTAAGGTCACGGACAATTTGGCGCATCCCTGACGATTCTAATTGGAAGATGCCCTCTAGTTCTCCTCGTCCCAGCAGGGCATAGGTTTTGGGGTCATCGAGGGGAAGGCGATCGAGGTCGATCGGCACGGCATGGGTCTGTTCGATCAGCTCCACGGCTTTTTGAATCATGGTCAAGTTTTTTAATCCCAAAAAGTCCATCTTCAGCAGTCCCAGTGCTTCGATGTCCTCCATTGAGTATTGGGTAACGATGTATTGTTCCGGTGGCGGCGCGTCTTTGTCTTTCTTAGCGTCCTTGTCTTTCTTGTCCTTCTTGCTCAGCTCTAGGGGGACAATCTCATCCAAGGGGTCTGCCGAGATCACGACGCCTGCCGCATGAATTCCCGTGGCTTTGTTCGTCCCCTCAATCCGAATTGCCATGTCTAGCCAGCGACGGTAGGTAACGGGCGGTTCTGTACCAGGAACGGGCAGGCTTTTGTCATATTTTTCTTTAAATTCCGGGGCGGGCGTTTCGTCCGAAATCATCACCTTCAGCTTGGTGGGTTTGCCGCGAAACACCGGAATCATTTTTGCCATTCGATCGGACTCGCCGTAGGGAATATCGAGCACCCGCGCCACATCCTTTAATACCGCTTTAGAAGTCATGCGGTTGTAGGTGATGATCTGTGCCACCCGTTCTGTGCCATATTTTTCTGTAACGTATTCGATCACTTCGTTGCGGCGATCGATACAAAAATCCGTATCAATATCCGGCATTGACTTGCGTTCCGGGTTCAAAAATCGCTCAAACAGCAAGCCGTGATGTACCGGATCGATGTTGGTAATCCCCAGCGCATAGGCAACCAGCGACCCCGCCGCCGACCCCCGCCCCGGACCCACTGGGATGCGATGGTCGCGGGCAAATTTAATGTAGTCCCACACCACCAAAAAGTAGTGATCAAACCCCATCTGGTGCATCATTGGAGTTCGTAATCTAGGCGCTGCCGATACCTTAGCTCGATCGCCTCGTAGGAGTCTGCCTCAAACCGCTCCACCAAGCCCTGTCGCGTCTGTTCCTCCAAATACTCTGACACCGTATAGCCATCGGGCACGGGGTAGTGGGGAATCCGGGGGGCACCGAGAATGTCGTAGTCTTCGATCTTGGCGGCGACATCCAGGGTGTTGGCGATCGCCTCCTCAATCACCTCATCCGTCAAATGATCGCGGAACAGTTGCCGCATCTCGTCGGGCGACTTGAGATATTCTGTGCCGCTGTAGCGCAGGCGGTTTTCTTCGATAATCGATCGCCCGGTTTGGATGCACAGCAGGGCGTCGTGCGCCTCCACGTCGTAGCAGGAGGTGAAATGGGAATCATTGGTGGCAATCAGCTTGATGTCGAATTGCCGCGCCAGTTTGACCAATTCCACATTCACCATGCGGTCTTCGATGTAGCCGTGGTCTTGCAGTTCCAGATAATAATCGCTGCCAAACAGGTCTTTGTACCACTGGACGCGATCGC
>JAAUSV010000493.1 GCA_012032525.1 Leptolyngbyaceae cyanobacterium SL_7_1 | reverse complement strand
CAGAAATACTCGTTCGACAACAGTCGAGGAGGAGATGGAAGTGCTGCTGCACGTCGGACCGGAATATAGCTGGTCCACTCTCAAGGAGTTTCTCGGCGGAACCAGGCGGGAGCTGGTCTCGGCCATGTACGAGTTCCACGCCGAGCACATCAAGGAGTCTATCGAGGTCCTGTTGGACGCGGAGGTGGACATGAAACTGGTGCTGGACAACGCCACCTTTGCTGGACTGGGATTGAAGCTAGACGGGCAGATGGCGTATGTGTTGCGTCGGCTTGCCTACCTCTATCGGATGCCCACCCTCGATCACCAGCTCAAGGTGGGAATTAACTGGATTACTCAGCCGTTTCGAGAGTTTCTACCGCGCTAGAGTCTTCTAAGCGGATGTCGCTCGTATTGCTCAGCGCCACCCAATCTGCCACCCCCAACTCCTCAGCCCGGGCTTGGGGGTTAATTCCCAAGTTTTCTAAAATCGCCATCAGTTCAGCGCTGTCCAGCAAACTCTTCAGGTTGTTGTGCAGCATCTTACGCTTTGAGCTAAATCCCAGCTTCACTAGGGTTTCGAGCTTGTGGGGATTGTCCACCGTTGGGCTAAACGATCGCGGTTGCAACCGCACCACCACCGAATCCACCTTGGGCGGTGGGTAAAACGCTTTGGCAGGGACAAAGCAAATCGGCTCACAGGTGGCGAGATACTGCACCCGCACCGACAACGCTCCAAAGGTGCGATTCCCCGGTTTGGCACAGAGGCGATCGCCCACCTCTTTTTGCACCAACAACACCAGACTGGTAAACGGGGTGGGGTTGGGATGGGCGATCGACCCCAGCAATAACTCCAGAATTGCACCCGTAATGTAGTAGGGAATATTGGCGACCACCTTATTGGGGCGTCTAAAGGGGAACTGGGCGAGATAGGGTTCTAAATTCAACGAAAGAATATCACCTTCAAGAATTAGCAAATTCTCCGCCGATCGAAACTTTTGCACCAGCGCTTTTGAGAGATCACGATCGATTTCTACGGCTACGACAGGCGCTAATGGCAACAGGCGCTCCGTCAAAATTCCCGTGCCTGCGCCAATCTCTAGCACACAATCACCCGGTTGCAAATCGGCAGCAGCGATGATTTGTTGCAGGGCGCGATCGCTGCGCAGCCAGTGTTGTCCAAATTGTTTACGAGGAGGCATAGACGAAAGATGGGGGAGGAAGGATGAGGGAGGAAGGGGAGCCAATCGCTAACCGCTAATTGCTAATTGCTAATCGCTGCTTGCTTAACAAACTGAAGCCATCCGTCGATACCGTGCTGTGGTATATCTGCTTAATACCGTTACGTGAGCCTTGTTGTCCTTTTACTGCTCAGGAGCCATCATGTCGCAGCGCCCTATTATTCTTGGTATTGTCGGTGATAGCGCCGCCGGTAAAACAACGCTCACCAAGGGAATCGCCCAGATTCTAGGAGAAGACAACGTTACGATCATCTGCACCGATGACTACCATCGCTACGATCGCAAACAGCGGGCAGAAAAGGGAATTTCAGCGCTTCACCCCGATTGTAACTACCTAGACATTATCCAACAGCACTTGAGTCTGCTGCGCACTGGGCAACCCATTCTCAAGCCGATCTACAACCACACCACCGGCAGCTTTGACCCACCAGAGTATATCGAACCGAGAACCTACGTGATTGTGGAGGGGCTATTGGGCTACTCTACCCGTGGGATGCGCGACAGCTACGATGTCAAAGTCTACCTGGCTCCGCCAGAGTCACTGCGCACCCAGTGGAAGGTGAGGCGCGACACTCGCAAGCGGGGCTATTCTGAAGCGGAAGTATTAGAGCAACTGCGCAAGCGAGAATTTGATTCAGAAGCATTCATTCGTCCCCAACGGCAGTGGGCAGATGTGATTGTCAGTTTCTATCCGTCAGAGTCGAGCACAGAGCAGAACGATCTATTGCTCAATGTCCGGTTGGTGCTGCGACCCACCATTCCCCACCCCGATCTGACTGAAATTCTCAAACCCAACGGCAATCACCTGGGATCGGCTATTCGCCTAGAGTTGGGACGAGACATGGGCAAACCCGTGGATGTGTTAGAAGTCGATGGACACGCCACCGATGAACAGGTGAAAGCGTTAGAACGTATCCTGTGTAATGATGTTCCCTATCTGGGACAATTTTGCAGCCTAGAGGGCAATCAGGATATTGGCAAAGTGATTGGCACAACTGGGGAAACCCTGCAAAGCTATCCCTTGGCGCTCACCCAATTGCTGATCACCTACCACATGCTCAAAGCCGCCAATATTCAGCCGCCTCGGGTTTCTGTCACGTCTGATTCAGCCACTTCGTAGCGCTATCTTCCTACTGCCATGACGATCGCCTCACTCCATCCCACTGTTCGCTTGGTGAATGGCATTCTTGCCATCAAACCGATCGCCGCTCTTGCCAAACAGCGGGCACGCACCATGATGATCAAACGCGCTGAGTCAATCGGCGTCTACTGGCATGACGAAGTGAAAACCCTGCAAACGCGGGGTGACAAAGACCCGTTTTCTCCCCAATGGCAACGGGATCTAGCCCAGATTCAAAACCCCGATCTAACCTATCCTGACTACTACCTGCGCTCCTTCCACGCCTACGACGAGGGCAACTTGGGGTGGGAACCAGCGATGGAGGTCGAGGTGGCTGCCCATGCGGTTCACGCTCGCATCTGGGAAGATGGTGGGGCACAGGGAGATGCCCGTCTGCGCCAGAGCTACCATAAAATTTTGCAAGCGGCGATCGCCACGCCCCCCCAAGCCATCCTAGACATCGGCTGTAGTGTGGGCATGAGCACCTTTGCCCTGCAACAAGTCTATCCCGCTGCTCGAATCACGGGAGTGGATTTGTCGCCCTATTTTTTGGCGATCGCCCAATACCGGGCGCACCAGTCTGGGCATTCCCCAGAAATTGCCTGGTGTCATAGCGCTGCCGAAGCTACCCAGTTGCCCAGTGCCAGCGTCGATCTGGTCTCCGCCCATCTAGTGTTCCATGAATTGCCCCAGTCAGCGGCGATCGCGGTGCTCCACGAAGCCCGTCGCT
>JAAUSV010000046.1 GCA_012032525.1 Leptolyngbyaceae cyanobacterium SL_7_1 | reverse complement strand
TGGCAGTCCCAGCAAGGCGGCGGTGTTGATTTGATTTATCCCAAGTATGACAGCGCCCCCTTGACTTTAATGAATCCAACTTGCTTTGAAATCCCAACTTTCTGAGTGGGCTATCTCTATCGGTTGAGAGAAATTAGTCTCTGCCTTGAGATAGCCAGCGTAGATTCTGCCCAAAGAATGAAGCCGATCGCCCGATTTCACCGCTATGTTACTGAGTTAGAGCCTAGTTAAGAAAAGCTAAAAATAGAGGAGACAGCGGTTCATGATCGTGCGTTTAGTTGATCACGGTTGGGAAGTCATCTATCACCGTGCCCATGCGTTGCTTGCCGCCCAATTGGCAGGTCACTGGCGGCGAGCCGATTCTCCAGAGCGATTATATGAAACGATCGCCGCCATCTCCCACCACGACGACCTAGAGCGGGAATGGGAAGGGGACCATATTACCAAAGCGGGCGCCCCCCCAGGATTTCACCTTAGACACCGTAGACACAGACTCATCCCTAAAAAAGCTGCGGCATTTGGTTGCCGAAGCCCGCTATCGAGGGCGATGGGTTGCCATGCTAGTGTCGATGCATCTATGTTTTTTGAGCCAAGGTAGGCGAGGCGAGTCCCCTGAGTGGGATGAGTTTTTAGACGAACAAATTAGCCAACAGCAGGCATGGCGCACCGAGTTGGGCATTGAGAAAGAGGAAGCCGATCGAGCTTACCAATTCATGCGGTGGAGCGATCGACTCTCCTTAATCCTGGCTCAAGGCAAACTCCCCGATGCCGGACGGGCACTAGAGATCACCTCTGGTATTGATGGGCAACGGTACGACAGTCAGGGGAAGTAGAAGAAGGATTCGTTACGGTGGAGCCGTGGCCCTTTGAAGATGACCAGTTTACTGTGAATGTGGATGTCTCCTGTCTAAGCCAGTTGAAATTTGATAGTAATGAGGCATTGGTAGAAGCGTTGAAAGAAGCTGCGATTCGGACTCAGGAGTGGACGTTTATTAAACAGTAGATGTAATCCCTGCTCCACGTTTCTATCGATGGATTCATCAAGTACTACACCCAACTCCTATCTTTATCATTCATTGCAATCGCCCCCCTCTCCCATGGCAACGCCTGCTCAACCCATCTCAAAGCGACGAAGTCGTAATCGTCAGCAAACCCAAGTCAACCTGACAATCATCACTGACCCGCTACAATCTGCCGAACGAGCTGGTTTACACTACGTTGCCGCCGATGGTCCAGGAATTCGACGGCAGCGATCGGGACGGGGGTTTTGCTATTTAGATGCGGACGGCAACAAAGTTTGTGATCGCCAGATTCTCCTACGCATCAAGGCATTGATTATTCCACCCGCTTGGGAAAACGTTTGGATTTGCCCATCTCCAACCGGGCATCTACAAGCAACGGGATACGATGCCAAGGGACGGAAGCAGTATCGCTACCATGCAGATTGGCATGCACACCGAGGACAAACCAAATTTAATCGAATGATTCCTTTTGGTTTGGTTCTTCCCAAAATTCGACAGCAAACCGATGAACATTTGAGGCTTCATGATCTCTGTCGCGAAAAAGTGTTAGCAACGGTTGTGCAACTGCTGGAGAAAACCCTGATTCGGGTAGGCAATGATGAGTACGCCATCAAAAACAAGTCCTTTGGGCTGACTACAATGCGCGATCGTCATGTAAAAGTCAGCCGTGGTGCTGTTCAGTTCCAGTTTCGCGGCAAAAGTGGCGTCAAACACGCCATCACCTTGGACGATCGCCGTCTAGCAAGGGTGGTGAAGCAGTGTCGCGATATTCCCGGACAGGATTTGTTTCAATATTTTGATGAAGTTGGACAACGCCAAACCCTCGGTTCTGGCGATGTGAATGACTATCTACGCACGATTACCGGGGAAGACTTTACAGCAAAAGACTTTAGAACATGGGCAGGAACGGTGCAAACGGCGATCGAATTAACGGCGATCGGCGATTTTAGTTCACAAACCGCAGCCAAGAAAAACATCACTCAAGCCATTAAAACCGTGGCAGCCAGACTGGGTAATCGCCCGGCGACCTGCCGTAAATACTACGTTCACCCCGCCATCCTTGACGCCTACACCCAGGGAGCCTTGTTGCCGCCCATGGCACAGGCACAGTCGAGGGACGTGAGCGATTCCTACAGCTTGAACCCAGAAGAACAGGCGGTGCTGACTCTTTTAGAACAATCCCTCTAGCTCGCCTATGACGCTTGTAACGACTAAACAACCGAATGCCCTAAATCTGGCGGTACGTCCTGCCATCGTCCCTGCCCTACGGCTCGGATCGCGTCCTGCAAGGAAAACTCATTGGTATACAGTGCTCGACCGACGATCGCCCCGTTTACTCCCGCAGGTTCTAGGGTCAGCAACCCCAATAGATCGCGTAGAGAACTGATGCCGCCTGACGCAATCAGGGGAATTGAAATTGCCGACGCCATAGCTCTTAGGGCATCGCGATTGGGTCCTTGCAACGTGCCATCCCGATAAATATCGGTGTAGATCACTGCTGCAACTCCCTGTTGCTGCATTCGCTGTGCCAATTCGATCGCCTCTGTTTCAGAGTTTTCTAGCCAACCTCGTGTGGCAACCTTGCCATTGCGGGCATCAATCCCGACGATAATCCGATCAGGAAATTCTTGGGCAAGGCTCTCTACCAAGCTGGGTTGCTCAACTGCGATCGTTCCTAAAATCACCTGCTGCACACCCAGCGCGAGCAATTGAGCCACACTCGCCCGATCGCGCAAACCACCCCCCACTTGGACTGGCACTGGGGCAACCTGCACAATCTGTTCAATCACCGAGGTGTTGATGGGATATCCAGCTTTAGCACCATCCAAATCAACCAGATGCAACCGGGTTGCCCCCTGATCGAGCCACCGTTGGGCAACCGCAACCGGATTGTCATCAAACACCTGGGATTGTTGATAATCGCCCTGATATAGCCGCACACAGCGCCCTTCAAGCAGGTCGATCGCTGGGATAATGTCCATGAATCATTGCCTTTGTTGTTCTAACGCAGTTCAGCAGCGTTGTTTTCCATTATCCTACGCCCTTGTCCATGAGGAGTCCTAACCCTGCACCCGAAAGTTGCAAAAGCCTTTGATTTGATCTGTTTAAATCCCTAAAATCAGCCAATAGCGGTTGAAGATTTCCGGGAATTTTTGGGCATTTGGAACTCGACTTCGCTACGCTCAATAAAGAGAATGCTTTATCTTAACTTGGTTCTGTTGTTGCGATCGCCATGCCAATCACCCAAGACCTGCCACTCGACCAAACGACTGCTGTGGTATCCAAACCCAGTTCATCTCTAGCACTCGATGTGGGTGGCATGAAATGTGCAGGGTGTGTCAGAGCCGTCGAACAGCAATTGAAAACGCACCCTGCGGTGGTTTCTGCCACCGTCAACCTGCTGACCGAAGCGGCTGTGGTGGAGTATCTGCCTGGACAAGCCACGGGGGAGGAACTGGCACAAAAACTCACGCAAGTGGGGTTTCCCACCCAGGTGCGGTGGAACTCTGCCGCTGACGTGGAGGCAGCGGATACGATCGATCCCGTTGCCACCCAACAACTCAAAACTCGGCAGTCTTTTCGCCAAGTCGCGATCGCTGCCACCCTGTTGGTCCTATCCACTATCGGACATCTCAAGCATGTGGGTTGGACCATACCCCTGCTCAGCAGCATTGGGTTTCATTGGGTATTGGCAACCCTGGCACTCCTGTTTCCAGGGCGTCCAATTTTGACCAACGGTTGGCAGGGCTTGAGGCACGGCGCCCCCAACATGAATACACTGGTCAGCCTAGGCACCCTCACCGCCTATCTGACCAGCGTGGTGGCATTGCTAATTCCATCGTTGGGGTGGGAATGCTTTTTTGACGAACCCGTCATGATGATGGGATTCATTTTGCTAGGACGGGCACTAGAACAACAAGCCAAGGGACGGGCAACGGCTGCATTTCAATCGCTACTAGCACTCCAGCCAGCCTTAGCACGATTGGTGATGTCCCCCCACTCCCCGCCTGTCTCCGCCACCGTACCCTACGTCGAAATTCCGGCTAGCCGTGTCAAGGTGGGCGAGTGGTTACAGATCTTGCCAGGAGACAAGTTCCCCGTCGATGGCGAAGTGGTTATCGGGCAAACAACGGTGGATGAGTCGTCCCTAACAGGCGAATCGGTGCCAGTGATCAAACAAGCGGGCGATGCCGTTGTCGCAGGCAGTGTCAATCGATCGGGAGCGATCGTCATCCACGCTACTCGCACAGGCAACGACACCACCCTGTCCCAGATCATTCAACTGGTAGAAACCGCACAAACTCGTAAAGCACCCATTCAACGGTTAGCCGACACCATTGCAGGCTATTTCACCTATGGAGTGATGGCGATTGCCCTGCTGACTTTTCTCTTTTGGTATTTTATTGGCATTCGTCACTGGCTCGACCCAATGGCGATCGTCATGGGAACCCACGCCCTCCATGCTCCGATGACTCCAGCCTCCAGCCTCACCCCCTCCGCCCTATTGATTAGTTTGCGCTTGGCGATCGCAGTGTTGGTTGTGGCTTGCCCCTGTGCCTTGGGCTTGGCAACACCCACAGCATTACTAGTGGGCTCCAGCCTAGGGGCTGAACAAGGAATTTTAATTCGAGGTGGGGACGTGCTTGAGACGGTGCATCGCTTAACCACGATCGTGTTTGATAAAACAGGAACTTTGACGGCAGGGCAACCCACCCTGACGGATTACTGTTCCCTCGTACCCGATCTGGCACCAGCGACATTATTGCAACTAGCCGCTTCCGTCGAACAAGGCACTCAGCATCCCCTGGCAGAAGCAATTCGCAATCGGGCATTCGAGGAAAACTTGCCACTCCTGCCAGTGGACAAAGCCCACACCGAGCCTGGCTATGGAGTTTCTGCCTATGTAGGTGACAAGCAACTCGTTCTGGGCACACAAGACTGGCTGACTCGCCAGCGATCGCCATTCACCCAGCCGCATCCGCCCAAAGTTCACCAGTGGGCAATTGCCGGTAAAACGCTGATCTACGTTGCGCTAGACGGAATCCTTGTAGGACTGATGGCAGCCCAAGACACCCTACGCCCCGATGCTAAAGCCACCGTAACCCAACTGCAACAGCAAGGGCTACGGGTGATGATGGTGACGGGGGATCATCCGATCGCAGCTCAGTTCATTGCCCAGTCCTTAGGCATCTCACCAGATGACGTCCTAGCAGATGTGCGCCCAGAAGGAAAGGTATCTGCGATCGCCCAGCTCCAATCCCAAGAAAATTGTGTTTGCATGGTGGGTGATGGCATCAATGACGCTCCTGCCCTCGTCCAAGCCGATGTTGGGATGGCACTACAATCTGCGACAGATGTAGCGCTGGAAACCGCTGAAATCGTTTTGATGCGCAATCGCCTCATTGATGTCGTAGAATCAATTCGGTTGAGCCAAGCCACCTTTACAAAGATTCAACAAAATCTCTTTTGGGCTTTCGCCTATAATTTACTATGTATTCCGGCAGCCGCTGGGCTGCTATTACCCATAGGGCTGTCTCTCAGCCCTGCGATCGCAGGGGCACTTATGGCGTTTAGCTCCATTACAGTAGTAATCAATTCGTTAGCATTACGGCGATATCAACGACTCAATTTAGGTTCTTCCACTATCTAAGTTGCCCTTCTGGCTCAATCCTATTAAGTTCCCATGGGTAAAATCGACCAGCATGTAAAAATTATTTAGCCCTTACTAAGAAATAATTAAATTGCGTTAATAATTGGAGTAGTAAATGTTAGGGTGCACGAAAAATTGTGCTGTTGTTAAAGCGGGCAATTAGGCAATCTGTTTACCCCATTTCATTCGTCTGGCTCCTGTTCTCCTCACTAAGCTAAATGGCACTTCTAGAAAAGCAAAACCACCTGCTCATCATTGAAGACAACAAGGGACGGCGAGAGTTCACTCTAGATAGTCCTGTTTACTCCATTGGTAGAGATCCTAAGTGTGACATTCGATTGATTTCCCAATTCGTCTCCCGTCGTCATGCTACTTTAGTTCAATTGCCTAATGAGGATGGCACATATTATTACCGTATCGTTGATGGCAATTTAAAGGGTAAACCAAGCGCGAACGGGCTACTGATCAACGGACGCAAGCTACAAGCCCACGACCTACAAGATGAGGATAAGATCGTCTTTGGTCCCCAAGTACACGCTATTTATTACTTACTAAAGCGGGATCCAGTCTCTACGATCCCCCCGGATGAATTTGACATCACCCTGATCAGTCCCAATATGGTTGGAGAACCAGAGGACCAAGAGGAGGACGACGACGAGGAGGATGACGACGAGCCTTCCGACACTGGTATTTCGGCGGACACGGGTATTAATGTTGGCTAAGCCATTCCAGAATCCGCTAGCAATTTGATCAGCCAACTGCACTGACAAATACTTAGCTTCACCTAACCCTATGCCCGATTTGGAGACGCCAAATTTCGGAACCGGGTATATTGTGGCTCAAACAACAACTTTATAGTTCCCACCGGACCATTTCGATGCTTGTTAATAATGATTTCTGCAATCCCTCGATCGGGGGTATCCGGGTTGTAGTATTCATCCCGGTAGAGCATGATGATCAGATCCGCGTCTTGCTCGATCGAACCACTTTCTCGCAAATCAGACATCATGGGTCGTTTGTTTGTTCGTGACTCCACCCCTCGGCTTAACTGCGAGAGGGCAATCACCGGAACATTCAACTCCCTCGCTAATCCCTTTAATGCCCGAGTGATTCGTGATAACTCTTGAACTCGGTTTTCGCTGCCACTGTTTTCCATCAGTTGGAGATAGTCGATTAAAATTAGCCCTAGCACACCTCCCTGCTCTGCCTGCAACCGACGCGCCTTCGATCGCATCTCCGTCACAGAGATATTGGGAGTGTCGTCGATAAAGATTGGCAGTTGGGAGAGTACGCTAATGGCGTGTCCCAATGGCTCCCATTCATTTTGGCTCACTCGCCCCGATCGCAACCGTCCACTCTCAATTTGCACTTCACTCGAAAGCATGCGATAAACCAGCTGCTCTCGCGACATCTCCAAACTAAACACCGCCACTGGCAGTTTATGTAATGCGGCAATGTTTCGAGCAATATTGAGCACAAAGCTAGTTTTACCCATGGAAGGTCTGCCCGCCGCAATAATCAAATCCGATCGTTGAAACCCTTGAGTCATTGCGTCTAGATCATAAAACCCGCAGGAAATCCCCGGTAAGACGAGCCCCAACGATCGGCTTTCGATATCAGAAAAAGTCAACGTCAAAATGTCAGCCGTGGCAACAAGGCTCTGCTGAGGGCGCACCTGAGTGATACCAAATACTTTTTGTTCTGCTTGGTCAAGCACTCGCTCAAGGGGTGTATCGGTTTTATATCCCAACTGCGCTACCTCACCCCCCACCTGGATGAGTTTGCGCCTCAGATACTTGTCCATCACCAGTTGGGCATATTGGTCGATATTGACCGCACTGATGGTGTGATCGATCAGTTGGGCAAGCCGACTCGTTCCACCAACCCGGTCTAATACGCCCTGATCATTCAACCAACTCGTCACGCTCATCAAATCAGTTGGTTTTCCTTGAGTATGCAGTGCCAACGCCGCTCGGTAAATTTCTTGGTGGGTATTAATATAAAATGCTTCAGGGCGTAGCACTTCAACTACTCGATTCATTGCTTCTGGATCGAGTAGAATGCCTCCTAAGATAGCTTCCTCAGCATCAATATTTTGAGGAGGGAGCCGATCGCTATAGGTTTGAAAATCTAGTTCTTGCACCATATCTACACTACCAAGTTAAATAACGAAGAAGCGGCATTAATCTACTTGCAAACACCAAATATAGAATTATTTTTTGATTCTAGCACTACCCATAGCGTCAGTCCAGGTTCGCTTAGTTCAATGAAGTTAGTTAAATGAGATCAGTTAAGAGAACAAGAACTTCTTCATAAATCACCCTTGGCTTCAACAAAATCAAAAAAAGTACCCTGCTTATATTTTGCAGAGTACTTTCGTACTAGTCTATAGGACTTACCGAATCTTCACTAACAACACCAAAGTGCATTGCTAGCAGAGGAGCTACTCATCCGCCTCATTTGAGACAACATTCACTTCCACAACCGCTGACACATCCGGATGCAACTTAATTTCGACTTTGTAGTTGCCCAATTTGTGAATATTGGGAACCGTAATCCCTCGACGATCGATCTCTTGCCCAGTCACCGTTTGAATCACGTCTGCCACTTCTCGGTCCGTAACGGTGCCAAAGATAGCTTCCTTCTCACCAACTTGCTTAGCGATTGTAAACCGACCTGCTTGCTCCAGTGCAGTTCTCTTCACCTCAGCCTGCTGCTTCTCTTCTAACAAGCGCTGCCTGCGCTCTTCTCGGCGGCGCTCGACTTGCTTCAACACACCAGGAGTTGTGTGAATAGCCAAACCCTTGGGAAGTAAATAGTTTCTTGCATACCCAGGAGCCACTTCCACTAAATCGCCCGCTCTCCCAAGTTTAATAACGTCCTCGTTTAGGACCAACTTAACTCGCTTAGCCATAGTTCTGCTTAATTATTTAATCAACAATTAATGGTCGGTTCAAAAATTAAGTAGCCAACCCATCCCCACAGTAAAATCGTAGCGATCGCCACTCCACCAAGGCAGACCCACTGTTTTGAGCCAACCAATATTTTGTCAGAATCCTTATAGTAGCAAATAAGACCAAATCAAGACAAGTTGTTTTTAGAGTGCTTCAACCCGTAGCAACTAGTAGCGATCCTTCATTTTCCTCAAAAAAGCAAAGGTTTCGATCGGATCGCGGGACTGAACAGCAGCCTGAAGCGCTGTAGAATCCCACCGGAGAAAAGGGTTCGTTCGCTTCTCTTCTTCTAAAAGCGAGGGAATCGTTGGTTGCGCCTGCCGACGCATGGCTTCGACCCATCTTAACCGAGCGGATAGAGAAGAATTCGAGGGGTCAATTGTCTGAGCAAATTGCAGATTTTTTAGGGTATATTCATGGGCACACCAAACCCGCGTTTTGTCAGGCAAGGCACGTAGTTTAGCAAGGGAAGCGACCATTTGGGCGGGCGTGCCTTCAAACAACCTCCCGCATCCCCCCGCAAATAATGTATCTCCACAAAATAATTCTCCGCACTCCGTTGATCCTTTTGGCGGGAAATAATAGGCAATGTGGGCTTTTGTATGCCCAGGGATAAAAAGCACCTCGCCTTGGCAATCGCCGAATGCAACCCGATCGCCTTCCTTTAGAAACACCTGCTGTCCCGGAATTCGTCCCCGATCCTCTACTCCCCCGTAGATTATTACCTCCGGAAACCGAGTCAGTAGTTCCCGATTACCACCCACATGGTCGTTGTGATGATGGGTGTTAAAAATAGCCTCTAATTCAACACCCAGCCGCTCTAAACAGTCCAACACTGGCTGAGCCTCGGCTGGATCAACCACTGCTGCTTGGCGATTGACTGGATCACATAGAACAAAAATGTAGTTATCAGATAGGGCAGAAAGCCGATGAATTTCCATACTTAAGGAGGGGGATTATTTAGATGACTGGATGAGCCTGTCAATAATTTTTCTAAAAACCAAGTAGACACCGAATATTTACAAACTCTTCACAAAGATCTGATCAAAACTTTGTCCAACTGTCTTTTCCAACATCCAGAATGGAACTATGAAGTTGTATAGCAGCTTACAGTTTTAAATGGGCAACGGATTCATTGGGGATCGTATTCATAATGTCGGCTAGTTCAACATTTTCCGCCACACTGTATTCAATCGTAGAGCGCGTTATCATATCCGGTCAAATCAGTCATCAAGAGCACCTGCAATTGACCTCCGCTATCCTTGCAGATCAAACAGTCACTGCCAACGAGCGTCGTCAGATTAATCGAGTGTTGGATTACATTCAGACTGGACGCCTTAAAATAGTTCACTGAAAATATTGCGTTGAACAACCTCAGCAATGAGGGATGTGCGAGTAAATAATGTACCAATGTCCTAACCTGTAAGGGCGCATGGCGATGCGCCCCTACCGTACCACTGAGATTTCATTTTCCCGCACATCCCTAACCATTCAGCAATAACCGTTAGATACGATTGAGGCGCGAGCCAACGGGTGATGAGTCCTGGAGATTCCTGAATAACTGGCATAAATTCTGAGAAGCGACGATAGTAGGAAAACAATTACTGGTAATGATACGGAGTAATTGTTTAAAGAATTTGTGATATCTCTGCATCAGACTCTTCTACGTTCATCGCCCCACCCATGAGTATCAGATCCCAGCCAGCTCTGACGAGACTGTCAAGCGTCTCACTAGTTGCTCCTGATTTATCAGGAGGTGGGGTAACGCGGGTATATCTACTGGCGCAGGTACTTCAGCAACTCAATCTCGATGTCAAAGTCGTTGGGTTTCAGTTCGGGCAATCAGTCTATCCAGTACCGCCAGCTACATTGCCAGTTGAGCCAATTCTGGGGAGTTGGTATCCCCAATTATTTAACTCCATTCCCACCCTGTTGCGGGCGATTGACGGACAACTAGTTTACGCCGTCAAACCCAAACCCACCAGCTTTGGCATTGCGTTGTTAAAAAAACTCATCCATCGTTGCCCTGTCCTCTTAGACATTGATGATTGGGAATTGAGTTGGTTGGGGGGCGACCAGCATCGCTACCGTCCTCATTTAAAACAGCTAGCCCGTGATGCACTGAAATCAAATGGCGCTTTACGCAATCCAGAACACAAGCTGTATTTGGAATGGATGGAAAGGCTAACCCGATATGCCAACGGGATCACTGTAGACACCCAATTTTTGCAGCAACGGTTTGGTGGAACTTATCTACCAAATGGGAAAGATACAGATCTGTTCGATCCGAGTCGTTATGTTGCCGATCGCAGTCGTTCTCTTTACGGACTGGACAACTACCGAGTTCTTATGTTTCCTGGAACTGCCAGACCCCACAAGGGATTAGAAGATGTTTTGATCGCCCTTGATCAGTTGAATCAAACTGATCTACGACTGGTAATCGTAGGTGGTCGCAAACCCGATGATTATGAAGATCGGTTGATTAACCAATGGGGACGCTGGATTATTAAACTGCCTGCCCAACCAGTGGAAAAAATGCCTGAAGTGGTGGCAGCCGCCCATGTAATTGTGGTGCCTCAACGCCAAACTCCTACAGCTCAAGCCCAATTGCCCCTAAAATTAACCGATGGCATGGCAATGGCAAAACCCATTCTTTCTACCACGGTGGGCGATATTCCCATACTTCTTAACGGCGTGGGTTATCTAGTTGATCCCAATTCGCCAGAGCAGATTGCTCGGCAAATTCAATGGATCTTTAGCCATTGGCAGGAGGCAGAGGAACACGGGCGCTTGGCAAGGATCCGCTGTATCGATCGCTATAGCGTCAAGACAATGGCGAGTCTCCTTCTCCCAGTAATTGAGCAGTGTCAACTATCTGTTTCCTAATCAAGCTAGAGGGTGGCTGTGCATGTCTTCTAAGATGATCCGAGAAATCATTGCCCACTATCCAGTGCAGATTGTGCTAAATATCGTACTGGGGTTTTCTGGTGCATTATTCAATGGCGTGGGAACCACTTTACTCGTGCCAGTCCTACTTAGCTTTTTAGGGCAAGAAATTGCTTTTCAAAATGCCCCTCCGCTGATCCAATCCCTCATCACCCCGTTTCACGCCCTACCGTCTCAATATCAACTAGCAGGGATGGCAGGGGTCATTGTTGTGATTATTTTGCTCAAGAATTTGGCAACCTATGCCAGCGCCCTCGCTTCCAGTGCATTGAGCCGCGCCATTACCGCCGACCTCCAAGAACAGGGATTAAGACTGTTGCTGGAGGTCGATCTAGACTTTTTTGCCAAAGCAAAGGCGGGCGATTTGATGAATCGATTGGGCGGAGAGATGAGCCGCACCTCAACCACTATTAGCGCTGCCATCGGCATTGTGATTACCGCCATCACTATCTTGGTTTTTGTAGGAATTTTGCTGGCAATATCGTGTCAACTGACGCTCGCTGCAACGTTCCTATTGCCCATCTCTACCTTTGCTAGTCAACACCTGATTAGCCGTTCTAAGGAACTGGGCAAACAGATTACGCAGATCAGTCAACATTATTCAGGGGGTTTAATTGAAGTTTTTTCTGGTATCCGCTTGGTGAAAGCTACGGGCAACGAATTGGTTGAGTACCAACGGTTTCAACAGTTAATTCGCGATCGAGAGCGGGTTGAGTTTCAAACCCGTGTGGTCTCAGCCATGATCGCGCCGATTAATGAGACTACAAACATCGTTGTACTATTCTCCTTGATCTTGCTTTGCCGCTTCCTATTTGCCGACCAACTAGGAACACTTTTGGTAGATTTTTTAACCTATCTGTTGGTGCTGTCTCGCTTGTTGCCTTTCATTGCCCAATTGAACGGGTTTCGATCGAGCTTAGCCCGCTCGGCTGCCTCTGTGGATATTGTTCAGGACTTGTTGCGACGGGACAATAAATCCTTCATGGTCAATGGTTCCCGACCCTATCAGGGCTTTCAACAGGACATTCGGTTTGAACACCTCTCCTTTGCCTACCCTGATACAGAGTTGGTGTTGCGCGAGATTGATCTGTCTCTGCCCAAGGGAACAACGCTTGCTTTAGTAGGCGCATCGGGAGCAGGAAAATCTACTTTGGCAGACTTGCTGCCACGGTTCTATGACCCGATCGAGGGCAAAATTACCATTGATGGCGTAGATCTGCGGGAGTTTGAGATTAAATCGGTGCGCCAGGCGATGGGCATCGTTAGCCAGGATACTTTCCTGTTTAATGACTCACTGCGCAATAACATCACCTATGGTTGTCCTACGGTGACTGAGTCTGCCTTACTAGATGTAGTTAGACGAGCCAACGCCCATGAGTTTATTGAACGCCTGCCCCGTGGGTTGGAGACTCTGATTGGCGATCGCGGGGTGATGTTGTCCGGTGGACAGCGCCAGCGAATTGCCATTGCCCGCGCCCTGCTGCGTAACCCAGACATCTTGATCTTAGATGAAGCAACCAGTGCACTGGATACCGTCTCCGAGCGATTGGTGCAACAGGCGCTCGACGAACTCAGTCGGGAGCGCACCACCTTAGTGATTGCTCACCGTCTTTCCACGATTCAAAAGGCAGATCAGATTGCTGTAATGGAAAAAGGGCGTGTCGTAGAACGCGGGACTCACGCGGAATTGCTCAAGCAAAATGGTGCCTACAGTCGCCTCTATTCCATGCAATTTGCCGAACAGGGTATCCCTTTAAACCCGATCGCCAATCTCAGCTAGTTCCACCTCCCCAAAAATAGCGCTGGAATGGCGGTAGAACTTGAATTCTAAAAAATTAGCAAAGGGATCTTCTAGGAAAAACGTCCAGTGTTCTAGAGGAGAATTCATAAACCGTTGCTTGGGCTGTTGGTAAAAATTCAAGTTTTGCCGTTGCGATCGCTCCAACAGCGCCTTCCACTCCTGTTCCTCCGTAAAAATCAAGCCAAAGTGACGGGGATAAATTCCCTGTTGATGAATCAACGGGTCGTGCGTCATGTGTCCAACAAGCTGATGCCCAGATAAGTTGAGAATGATAGAGCCTGGGGTTTCTCGACCTACCTCACAGCCTAGCCCATCTACATAAAACTGCTTTGTCTGCGGGATATCTGTAATGGGAAAGGCAAGATGAAACAACGCTGGCATAATAATTTTCGGGGTGCAGTTGGGAGGAATTGGCAGGTTAGGGATGTGCGGGAAAATAAAATCCCAGTGGTACGGTAGGGGCGCATCGCCATGCACCCTTACAGGTTAAGACATTGGTACATGATTTACTTGCACATCCCTTAACTCTTAGCGTAATTCATAATCATCAATCTCTAGTCCTGACGATCGGGGTGGTTATACTAATGTGAGGTTTTGCTGAAGTGCTTTAACCACTGATCCAACAGGGGAGATGCCATGTCATTTGAGACGATTACTGCAAATCCGTGGTTGCTGGATATTTTAATGCCTTGGGTGTTTGCCACTGGAATTAATACGGCACTGGCGGCGATCGCTGGGTAGTCCCCAAAAAGTTGCTGACTCCAGCCGGACTAATACATGCTTGGATTTTAGGAATCATTATCTGGGGAAGTTTGGGGTGGCGCGGCTATGTCGTCATCTTGTTCTACTTCCTAGTGGGTTCCGCTGTCACCCGCATTGGCATGGCACAAAAGGAAGCAGCGGGGATTGCTGAGAATCGATCGGGGCACGCGGACCAGAAAATGTTTGGGGTTCGGCGCTGATTGCGACCCTCTGTGCTTTGGGAGCCTATGCCCTAGCCTCTACGGAGTCGATCGCCACCCGTGAATGGGTCTTGTTACTGCTCTTAGGTTACGTGGCAAGCCTCAGCACCAAACTATCCGATACCTGCGCCAGCGAAATTGGCAAGGCGTATGGCAAACAAACGTTTTTTAATTACAACCCTGAAACCCGTTCCCCGTGGCACCGAGGGGGCAGTCAGTCTTGAGGGAACGTTGGCAGGAATTGTTGGGTCAGCGGCGATCGCCACTATCAGTTGGGCAGTAGGGTTTATCAGCCCACTGGGAGTAGGGCTATGTATCATTGCCGCCTTTATCGGCACCACGATCGAAAGCCTGATTGGGGCAACGCTGCAAACCAAGATTACCTGGCTGACGAATGAGCTTGTCAATGTACTAAACACGTTGATTGGAGCCATCGTTGCGATTGGGTTGGCACTGGCAATCGTTTGGTTCAGCCAATTGCAACTCAGCCCTTAGCATTCTCGCTCATTACTAAATTCCATTCTTAGCCATCCTCTAAACTGGGCAACTCAGTCAGATGGGGAGTTAGGGCTAGATCGGCAAAGGTGGTTTGGCGTTGTTGGCGATCGATCTCTCCCATCCGCTGTTTTTCCCGGTAGATTTGCTGCTGGTAATACTGGAGCAATTCTGGAGCAGTCGTGGGATCAGATTGCGTCCATAGATCTAAGAAATGACGGCAACGTTTGTCGCAGAGTACCCGTTCCAGGCAGGCGATCGCCGCCCGAATTACCAACGGAGCACGCAAAATATCGCGCTGGGTTTTCTCATCTAATTGAAATAAGGGTTGCACCGGGCTGAGGTGATCGGGAAAATCCAGATACGCATCTTGTAGATCTACCATTAGGTTTGTGTCTGCTTTGGGCAGATCGAGAATCTGTTGCCAAAGAAACCGATGCTGGGGCAGGGTGAAATCTAGATCGCGGGATTCCAATGCGTCGTGAATTTGAGGGCGGTAGGCGGGTAGGTGCAGGTAGAGGCGAAGGAGTTGCGCTTCTGATTCTTCCAGGAGAGTGCGATCGCCGGAGGTCTGCCATTTTTGCGATCGCCCGTGCCAGCGTTGCCCCCGTACCTGAGTCCGGAGGTCGGCTTCTAGTTGAATTGCCACACGAGGATTGCTTTGACTTAACCGTTCCGCGCAATAGTGAATGTAATGGGTACGCAGGGCAGCGTTGGGCAGGCGTCCCAGCAGTTTTGCCACAGCTTCGGTGGCTTGGTGAAACTGATCGGCTTGGGTCAGATCGGCATCCGCCAGCACCTGATCGATTTGCCAATCGAGCCAGAGAGGAGCCTGGTTTAACAGGGCTGTGTAGTCGGCTGCGCGATGGATTTTAAGAAAGTCATCCGGGTCTTTGCCATCCGGCAGATTCAGCACTCGCAGTTGCACTTCCCCCTGATACGCCAGTTCTGCCACCTCACCGATCGCTCGTTCCGCTGCCTTTACCCCAGCGGCATCCGCATCAAAATTGAGAATCACCTGCTTAGACTCGGTATAGCGCAACAATTGCCGCACCTGCGCCACACTCAGTGCTGTTCCCATTGACGCCACCACATTCGTAATCCCCACCGCATGGAGGGCGATCACGTCAAAATATCCCTCCACGACCACTGCGCGATCGTCCTTGGCGATCGCAGCCCGTGCCTGATCCAAAGCAAACAGAATTTTGCCTTTGTCAAACAATTCCGTCTCCGGGGAATTGAGGTATTTGGGCTGGGCATCTCCGAAGGCTCTGCCACCGAAGCCAATCACCCGTCCCTGAAGATCATGAATTGGGATCATTAGGCGATCGCGAAATCGGTCGTAATACCCACTGCCCTCCTGCCGAGGCACGACCAATCCCGCTTGCTCAACCAGTTCCACCGGATAGCGTTTTTGCTCTACCAGATAGCCATACAAGGTTTGCCAGCCCGCAGGGGCATAACCGAGTTGGAATTGTTGAATCGTTGCCTCATTTAAGCCACGGGTCGATCGCAAGTAAGCCAGTGCCGCTTCCCCTTGAGACTGCCGCAGCGCATGTTCAAAGAAACGGGCTGTGAGTACCAAGACTTCGTACAACTGTTCTCGCAAAGACAGTTGACGTTGCAATTCCTGTCGCTGTGCAGGTTCTAGGGTTTGCACCGGAACTTGGTAACGCCGTGCCAGATCGAGTACTACTTCACCAAACGATCGCTTGCCCAGTTCCATCAAAAACTTGACCGTATTGCCCCCTGCCCCACAGCTAAAGCAGTAGTAGAACTGCTTAGTTGGGCTAACGGTAAAACTTGGAGAATTGTCGTCGTGGAAGGGACACAAGCCGACAAAATCCTTACCCCGCTTGCGGAGGAGCACATGGTCAGAGACGACGTCTACAATATCAGCGCGTTGTTTGACGGCTTCGATCGTGTCGGGGTGAAGGCGAGGAACATCCATGAGAACACACCAAACAGTTCAAGCTAGATCAATATTGTGCCGTTTCTATAGCCGATGAGCTAGGAAAGGAAACCCAGGTGGTAATCGATTATTTGCCCAACCAAAACAAATCTACTGTTCCACACGCGCTCTTTCCCACTTCTATACTGGAGATAGGCGACGGTTATTGAGGCAAGGTATGACACCAGAACCCAAAATTATGCAGGCTGTCGAGATGCTAGACTACCGAGTCACAGCCGGGGACATTGCCTCGCAAGCAGGAATCGACATCAAATTGGCAGAGCAAGGGCTGTTGGTGCTGGCATCAGAGGCGGGAGGACACTTGCAAGTTTCGGAAACAGGCGACATTGCCTATTTGTTTCCCAACAACTTTCGCACGATTTTGCAGAGTAAGTATTTTCGGTTGCGCCTACAGGAATGGTGGAACCGAGTTTGGAAAGTCTTGTTCTACCTAATTCGTATCTCTTTCGGCGTTGTTCTAATCGCCTCAATCGTCTTGCTGGCAGTAGCCATCACGATTATCTTGGTAGCCATCAGTGCTAGTCAGGGCGAAGGCGATCGCGACGAGGGCGGTGGTATGGTGTTTATGCCTAACTTCTGGTTTGGTCCCGACATCTTCTGGCTCTTCTCCCCTGACTACAGACGCCCCCACCACGGACAACGGACACGGGGACGAGCGGGCGAAGAACATCGGATGAATTTCCTAGAAGCCATCTTTTCCTTCCTGTTTGGTGATGGCAATCCCAACGCTGACTTAGACGAACGACGGTGGCGATCGATCGCGGCAGTAATTCGTAACAATGGTGGGGCGATCGTGGCAGAGCAAGTCGCCCCCTACTTAGACGACCTTGGCAGTGGCTACCACCAGGAGTATGAAGAATACATGCTGCCTGTCCTAACTCGCTTTAATGGACGACCGGAGGTTAGCCCAGAGGGACAAATCGTCTACCACTTCCCCGAATTGCAGGTAACAACCAACCGCTCCCAACCCACTTCTGTTCCCGCCTACCTAAAAGAAATGCGGTGGCGCTTTAGTGAAGCGAGTACTGGGCAATTGACCCTGGCGGCTGGGTTAGGTGTACTAAACTTGGGATTGGCGCTGACCTTAGGATTCATCATTGGGACGGCACCCTCATCCAACAAATTGGTAGCGGGTTGGTCACGTTGGTGGCATCCCTCTATCCTGCTTTGTTAGCCTACGGCAGTGGGTTTTTGGGGATTCCTTTAGTGCGCTACTTCTGGCTCAAAGGACGCAACCGCTCTGTGGAAGTGCGTAATGAAAACCGACAAATGCGGGCGCAAGCCCTCAACCAGGCAACCCCTGATGTGCTCAACAAAATTGCCTACGCCCGTCAATTTGCCTCCGAAACGATCGTGGATGAAAATGACCTAGCCTATACCTCTGAGCGCGATCTAACCGAGCAAGAACTACTACGGGCAGACAAAGTTGACGACGAATGGAAACAACGCTTGGAGCAATCCAATTCCTAGGGGATTGATAGCCACGAAACTTCCACATCTCTAAACCAGTGCTTGTAACCGCTGAATCAGCTTCTCGCTGGTCAGCACCCCTTCAATCCGATCGACCGGTTGCCCCTGCTTAAACAACACTAGCGTTGGCAATGCTTCTATTCCATGCTGGGACGCCAAGGCAGGATAGTTATCCGTGTTAATCTTCACCACTTTCAACTTACCCTGCATTGCGGTGTTCACCTGCTCCAAAATCCCTGCCATCATTTGACAGGGACCACACCAAGGTGCATAAAAATCGACGAGCAACGGTATCTCTGAACCAGCAATAAGTTCTTCAAAATTGCTGAACTGCTTTTTGACTGCCATACCGCTTCCATCTAAAAACTCACCCCTATACTAATCCAAATTTTTCTGAGCAGTGGGGTACACCAAATGTCTTAAGATGAGCGATTAGCAATTAGCGAGAGCTAATCAGAATCAGTAGTCAACAACACACTCATTTCACTATGGAAACATCTGCTAGACCCCTCAACGAACAAGTGGCGATCGTCACTGGTGCATCTCGCGGAATTGGTCGCGCCACTGCTCTTGCCTTGGCGGAGGCAGGAGCGAAGGTAGTGGTAAATTATGCCAACTCAGCCACCGCAGCGGAGGCAGTCGTCGAGGAGATTGCTGGGCTGGGTAGCGAGGCGATCGCTCTGCAAGCCGATGTTTCTCAATCCGATCAAGTAGATGCCTTGATGGAAACGGTGATGGGCAAATGGGGACGAGTAGATGTGTTGGTAAACAATGCGGGCATTACCCGTGATACCTTGCTGCTGCGAATGAAGTTGGAGGACTGGCAAGCGGTGATTAATTTGAATCTCACAGGGGTCTTTCTCTGCACGAAAGCCGTGAGTAAGATCATGCTGAAACAGCGATCGGGACGCATCATCAACGTGTCTTCCGTTGTGGGCGAGATGGGCAACGCCGGACAGGCAAATTACAGTGCCGCCAAAGCGGGGGTGCTCGGTTTCACTAAAGCAATGGCAAAGGAATTAGCCAGCCGTAGCATCACTGTGAATGCGGTTGCCCCAGGTTTCATCCTCACCGATATGACCCATGAGGTTAAAACCGATGAATTGCTCAAATTCATTCCCCTCGGACGGTTGGGACAATCAGAGGAAGTGGCTGGGTTAATTCGGTTTCTCGCGGCTGATCCAGCGGCGGCCTACATCACAGGACAAGTAATCAATGTGGATGGGGGGATGGTAATGGCATGAGCTAGGATGATAGCCACGGATGATTATCTGGATCTAACGTCCCCAGTTTCAGTGGCATGGTAAATTCCTCTCCACAATGGCAACTTCTCCCCCAGATCGAGCTTCCAGAATGGTTTGTAGCAGCCGTTCAGCAGCAAGTAAGCAAGTTGCAAGGGGGCACTCCTCCCCAATCTAGTCAGTATGTCGCCCAACTCCTCTGGCAACGAGGGATTCGTCAACCGGAGCCGTTGGCAGGCTTTCTCGACCCTAATTGTTATCAACCAACGAGTCCCTTTGAGTTTGGGCAGGAGATGCATTGGGCAGTTCAACGCCTGCAACAAGCCCATCAGCGAGGGGAGCGCATTGCCATTTGGGGCGATTTTGATGCCGACGGTGTGACAGCAACCGCTGTTTTGTGGGAAGGCTTGGGACAATTCTTTTCTCAACCGCAGCAGTTGACCTACTACATTCCCAATCGGATAACAGAGTCCCATGGACTGTCGATCGCCCATCTAGAAATCCTTGCCCAACAAAACTATCGGCTGATCGTCACCTGCGACACGGGCAGCACCAATCTGGATGAAATTGCCTACGCTCAGGAACACGGAATTGACCTGATTATCACTGATCACCATACAT
>JAAUSV010000492.1 GCA_012032525.1 Leptolyngbyaceae cyanobacterium SL_7_1 | reverse complement strand
AGATACGCCATGTTTTCTACAGATCATGACTGAATCTCCGCACTTAAAGCACTTCTCAGACTGAGCATTAAGAAGATTTGCTTTGATTTCCCGACCTTCTCTCGTAATTTTTTAAGCCACCAACAGTAATACTCCCGAAAACTTATAGACCTCCTAGCTTGCGCTAGAAGCGCATCAACCTCTTTCAGGGTTTCTTTCCAAGCTTTACGATCCTGGGTATCGCGTACATTTTGCTGATGTAGCTTTGATAGTAATTCATCACTGCTCAAGACCACAGCCCCTTGGTATCAAATACATCTCACCCTACTGATGAAAGTTTACCTTAATCGATTACTCAAAAGCTAAATTTAGTGCTAGAAACTTGGGGCTAACCAACAGATAACCTTCAAGTACTGCCTTAACCGATAGCTCAGCAAGCTAACGATCGCCTACTCGGATGGAACGGGATCTTCTGGTTTGGGAATCACTGGAGACGGGGCTGAATTCTCGATCGGATTAACCGGAGGCTCTGGCACATACACCGGAGGGGGTGCAGGCTCAACCGGAATCGGGTCGGGAGCTAGCACTGGCGGTTCTTTGTCAGGCAAGGGCAGATCCGAGGTTGGATCGGATGGCTCAAGCTTTGAAGGGGATGGCTCTAGTGGCTCCTCCGGGGCGATCGCTGGCTCCTGCGCCTCATACCGGGGGTCGACTTCAACCAGGGTACGCTCTCGCCGAGGACGGGCTTGTGGCTCTCGATCGATCCGAATTCGCTCGGAGGGCAATGCTTGCAATGCTTCGACTTCGCTCTCTCCGGTGATGGGCCATTCCTGCAAGGGGGGAAAGGTTTGATCCTTACCAAAGCCAAAGCCTGTAGCATCACCTTCTGCCTGTCCCAATTGCTCAAACCGCACCACCCATCCCAGCCCTGCCCCCGTCAACCCGGCTAAAACCGCCGTTGCCATCAATGCCATTGGTAGCCAGGGGCGCGATCGCCGCGCCGCCGGAAACACAAAGGATTGGGCGGGCGATTGAGCGTTGGGCGCAACCACGTGGGTTTTTTCTATCAGCGATGGCGTGACAGGCGCGGGTGGCTCGACTGGCACAGCCGAGAGCGATTGCACCGCCAGATTTACCTCTGACTGCGACTTGGTGGGCAAGGGAACCGTCGGTTGGGGTAGATGACGATCGGTGCTGGGTGGGTACAACGTCGTCAAGGGAGTGGCGATCGCCCGTTTACTCTCCCCCGCTGTTGCTCACCGCGCCAGCCTGACTCACCGCTACCCCATTGGCACTGGGGGGTTGCTTGACAATCAATCGAGTCAGCGGCAACCAATCTCGCAGCTTGGGGTAAGCATGGTCGGGGTTGGGTTGCAGCACCACGTAGGGCATTCCCGCTTCCTCAAATCCATCCAAAACTTTGAAGACTTGAGTGGCGTTGGTGCTGGTGCGATGGCGCACTTCCTCTAGGAATAACTGGCACAATTGGACAAAATTGCTGTGATCGCGCAGGCATTCATTAAAAGTCTGCACAATCACGGGTTGCTGAAGGTAGGCATGGGTCGCTTGGTAAGTGACTCCAAAATCGCTCTGGTGGAGGGTAGAGCCGATTACATACTTGCCGTTTTGCAGGGTGGAGCCAGCCGTCAGGGTCATAAAAAATCAACGCAGGGTCAATTCATAATCCTACCCATCCTACAGCTTTCAGGAGGGAGTGGGGAAAGTTCAGGGACAGTACATAGAGCGATTAGCGATTAGCGGGTAGCAATCAGCAAGGTTCACGTCGGGTGATGTTAGCGCAGCGTAACGCACATAGATAGGCTGTTAGCTCAAGGGAAAGTGTTGCTGTACAAATCGCTCGGCTTCGGGACGAGTGTGGATTTTACCGTCTAACGTGGCAGCTAGGAGGGCTTCCAGGATGGGTTTGAATTGGCGACCGGGCTTATAGCCCAGCGCCTTTAGATCGTTGCCATCAAGCGGGGCTTTGATCGGCAACCAGTGGGTGAGATACTGCCAGATGGGGCGACGGAGTGCCTTAGATTCGGCAGCCAGTAGCAGCAGGGTTACTCGATCGAGCGGACTGAAGTGCTGCACAACCTGACTGGGCATGGTGTCTGCCGACAACTGGGTTTCGAGCTGGGTTTGCAGGTGGGAGAACTGTTGCAGCCGATCGACGCTCTCCAGGGGCAGTTGTAAGTTTTCTGCGACCGTGGGGCGATCGCTCGGCTCCAGTTCCAATAGCAAGCCCTCCAGGAGCACCTGCCAGTGTTCTAGCGCGTCGTTGGCATCAAACCGTTTGAGCCAGCGATCGAGCCGGCGCAATCGCTGCCAAATTTGCTCCGTCAGCTTTAAGTTGGAATGCAAACAGCAGAGGGCGTCTAGTTCCCCCAGCACCCGCAACGCTGCCCTCCAGTAGGGCGCTTCCAGAATTAGCTTTAGCTCTCGCCGCAAGCGGGTTTGCAGAGCGGGAGTTTTGTCCATCTCGGCTTGGATGCGGTGGTAGATGCCACTGGCGATCGCATGGCGAATGTAGCCTTCCGTCTGCGGCTCGATTTTGAAGTCTAACCGCACCGCAAACCGTACTGCCCGAAAGATTCGCGTTGGGTCTTCGATAAAACTATTGGCATGGAGCACCCGCACCTGTCGTGCCCGCAAATCCATCAACCCCCCAAAGAAATCCAATAACTCGCCTGTGCGAGGCGAGGTCAACCGCACCGCCAGTGCATTGATGGTGAAGTCCCGGCGGTAGAGATCTTGGCGGATGGAACTGGCTTCTACCTCTGGGTTGGCGGCTGGATAGGGATAAAATTCTGTTCGAGCTGTGGCAATGTCAATCCACAGGGAATCGAAGATGGGGTCGTGATGCCAGAGCAACGCAGCGGTTTGAAATCGTCCGTGGACTTCCAAGCGGCTCTGGGGATATCGGGTTTGCAGCGATCGCGCCAACTCCATGCCCGCGCCCTGCTCCACCTCTCGCACCCCATCCACCACCAAGTCCACATCCTTTACCCACAACGTTTGATCGGGCTGGGGCAAGCAAGACATCGCGCACCGCTCCCCCCACCACATATAGTTGCCAGCCCCGCTCGTTGGCGTCCTCAGCGGCGATCG
>JAAUSV010000491.1 GCA_012032525.1 Leptolyngbyaceae cyanobacterium SL_7_1 | reverse complement strand
CCGATCGGTGACGGGATCGTCCGCCTCTCGCCGACCTCGACCGGCAACACCGAGGTCTGGGTCGACCTCGATGCCGGCGGCCCCGCCGGCCAGACCAAGGTCGCGATCGTCGACGCGACCCTGCCCGGGGCGCTCGATCCGGGGATCGACCTGCTCCTGGGTTGATCAGGCTGGCGCATTCGTCGCGCTCCACGTTGGAAATAGCGCTTGCAACGCGCCGCTTCGACGATGCTACTCTTCCGGCAATCAGAAAATGATGCGCGGGAGAAACTGCCGTGGCCGACCCCCTGCCTTTGTTCAGCGAGGGTGACGACACCCTCGACCTGAACACGGTCGCCGATCTCGCCACCTATCCCGACACGCTGAGCCAGGACGCGCTGGGCGGCGACGACACGGTGACCCTCTCGGGCACTGCCAAGCTCGGCGTCGCATTCCACGGCGGCGAAGGGAACGACTACATCACAGGCAGCAGCGGCGATGACTTCCTCTACGGCGACGAAGACAACGATCGCATCCTCGGCGGCGGCGGCGATGATGCGCTCGACGGCGGTGAAGGGGACGATCGCCTGGCTGGCGGCAGCGGCAACGATCTGCTGCTCGGCGGCGTGGGTACGGATCAGCTCGATGGCGGTGCCGACGATGACACCATCAACGGCAATGACGGACACGATATTGTGTTTGGCGGCAGCGGCAACGACCAGATTAACACCGGAGTGGGCGATGACATCGTGGATGGCGGCAGCGGCAACGACACCCTGATCGACGACAGCGGAGCCAATACTCTACGCGGTGGCGAGGGCAACGACACCATCCAAACCCGTGGGGGCGATGACCTGATCTACGGCGGCGCAGGCAGCGACACCATTCGTCTCGGTGGCGGCAACGACATTGTGGTGCTGGAAACTGGAATTGGCTTTGATACGATTCAAGGCTTCAGCTTGGGTTCCACCAAGTTCGGTGTCACCAGCACCAGTGATTTAAGCTTCACTGGCTCTCGCAGTGGGACGAATGTGTTCCTCAATGGCGACCAGATTGCCTTTGTGGCTGGGGTGCAGTCGAGTGTGTTGAGCAACAATGTGGGGAATGTGTTTGTGACATCGGGGTTTTAGGAGAGCGATTAGCGATTAGCGATCGGCTACGACCCCAGACCCCGGCTTTTTTAGGAAAAGCCGGGGGTCTTTGTCTTTGGGGTTGACCTGTCGATCGCCTTCAGAAAAGTTGCTCCACGGCTAGCTCTAGTTCTGCAAATTCGACTGAGGGAATAGCCTTTTGTTGGCTAAATACGCCCAGTTCTCGATAGGCGTTGCCTTGGAGTGACAATACTGTCACCGTTTGTGCCACTGGATCGATCAGCCAATACTCAGGCAGACCAATATCAGCATACTGGTCTCGTTTATAGATATAGTCTCTGTCTCGATTCGTTTTGCCAGGGCTGACCACTTCAACAATCAATCGAGGTGGGGGCATGTCGAGGGTGAGGGTCAATCGTCGTTGCGTGAGTTCTAGGTGTTCTGGTCGCAAAACCACTAGGTCAGGGAAGCGATTTGCCGCATCACCGGGTTGCAGGACGGGAACTTGAACTTCACATTTGCCGGGATGGATCAGCTCAACTGGGATGCCGACTGTCAGGAGGGCTAGCAGAATGCGAACAGCGATCGTACTGTTCAATCTAGATTCGGGTGGCAACTCAATTAACGCTCCATCAATTACTTCGTAACGTCCTTCCATAGGCGTTGCGTCACTGTAGGAGAGATATTCTTCAAAGGTGGTGAATTTTACCTTGGCTTGAGTCACATCATCTTCCCGTTGGTATCGCTCTGATCTTAACGTGCTGGAGCACAGGCTGGTTTGAGCAATTAGCGATTAGCGATTAGCATAAGATGCGCCATGATTTGGCTCTACTCGCCAGTGGGGGCAAAGCCGTGTTGGTGTGGGTTCTCAATCGTGTCGAGAATGCAATACAGTGCAATTTAAATCACAGGCGATCGCTTCTTAAGTGCCGCCATTACAGCAGCAATAGAGCGGCATCGGGTTTGAGAGTGGGGCGATCGACTGGCAATGCAAGCTGAGTGAATAGCATGGCAAGCCATGGCAATGGTCTTGTGGGATGGGCATCTTGCCCGTCCAAACTCAGCAGGCAAGCTGTCAAACCCACACGATGGCAAACGACTACATTCCGCACAAACTTCAAGGAAACTTCATCAGTGGTTGAAGAAATACGAAGTTTACTATTTCCAAATAAATACTGAGGAAGCATCCGTGGTAGAAGTGTAATTGATTATTTAATCCACAAGAAATATTGCAAGTCCCCTACCTACTCACGCTCAAGCTTGGTCGGCTCTGGAATTGACCCCAAGCTTGGCTACTGCATCGAGGGTGATTGCTAACTCTCAGTTTTAGTTCAGCGTTTGCTTGGGTTTCGTACGAGATTAATCATCTCAGCACCCAATCTCACCCAATGCCTCTGGCTCAACTCCTGCAAACCCTATCCATTTCTTCTTTTACTTTTCAAGGAAACACGCATGGCAATTTTTAACGTTATCAACACCAACGACAGTGGCTCTGGCTCTTTGCGCGATGCCATTACTCAGGCAAACACAACGGCAGGTGCCGACAGCATCGTCTTCACGGGTAGTGTCTTTAGCGATACCACCCCCGACACCATCACCCTTACCAGCCTACTGCCCATCATCAATGACGACCTCACCATCACCGGCACCGGCACTAACCTGCTGACGCTCAGTGGCGATGCCAATGGCAACGCTACCAACGATGCTGGGGATGTGCGGTTGTTATTTGTTAACCAGGGCACTGTCACCCTCTCGAGCCTCACCCTTACCAATGGCAGAGGCGTTGGCGGCAACGGTGGCGGCAACGGTGGCGGCGGTGGTGGCTTCTCGTCGAACCTGTTCCAACCGAACGTCGCCTTCAAAGACGCCAAGCAGATCGTGCTCGATGAGTTCGAAAAGCAATACCTGAGCGCGCTGCTCGATCGCAACAAGGGCAACATCACGCGCTCGGCGCAAGAGGCGGGGCTTGACGCGTTACCATCTGCGCGAGCTGCTCAAGCGGCCACAACCTCACCTCCGGCA